>JBOGKL010000322.1:0-7631 GCA_050745525.1 Terriglobales bacterium
GTTTTGGAGAGGACCCGGAACGGGAGGGGCTGCGGCGGACGCCGGAACGCTCTCTCAAGGCCACGGAGTATCTGACCAGCGGGTATCGCGTCGATCTGAACGCCATCCTCACCAGCGCGCTGTTCAACGTCGATTACGACGAGATGGTGATCGTGCGCGACATCGAGGTGTTCAGCCTGTGCGAGCATCACCTGCTGCCGTTTTTCGGCCGCTGCCACGTGGCCTACCTGCCGCAGGGCAAAGTCCTCGGGCTGAGCAAAATTCCACGTTTGGTGGATGTGTTTGCCCGCCGCCTGCAAGTGCAGGAACGCCTGACGACGCAGATCGCCGAAGCCTTGCAGGAGTGCATCCATCCGCGCGGCGTGGGCGTGGTGATCGAGGCGCGCCACCTGTGCATGATGATGCGTGGTGTGGAAAAGCAACACTCCTCGGCGGTGACCAGCCACATGCTGGGCACCTTCCGCACCTGCGCGGAGACACGTGGCGAATTCCTGTCCCTGATCCGCTCGCCGGGCGACCGCCCCTAAGCCATCGCGCTGGTTTCAGAACGGAACGGAATACCCCCGTTTGCGGGCTACGCCTGTCTCAGTCCTGAGCGCTAGGCTGGGGGTTGTTCCGAGGCCTCCATGCGTGGTATTTGCCTGCGATTGTGGATTGTGGTGTCGCTGGCAGCATTGGCGCTGGCGCAGGCGCCGAGCTTGGTCTGGTCGGGACCAGCGCAACTGCAGAGCACCGGCGCCAAGACGCCGCTGGGCGGTCCGCTGAATGCCGCGGCTGTGGCAACGGGAGCCAATGGGGCTCCGGTGATATGGGTCGGCGGGGATGGCGGGGTGTGGGCCTTTGAACCCACGCAATCGGCTTGGGCGACCACCGCGCTGAGCAAGCCGGTCGCGGCCGTGGCCGTCAGCAGTTGTGGCACCATCTACGCCGCCACCGCTTCGAGCGTGATGGCAAGCACCAATGGCGGCCAGAGCTGGTCGGTGCTGGGCGGCGGCACGTTGGCGGCGACAACGGTCGCGCAAATCGCGGTGGATCCGTCGAGCTGCACGCACTTACTGGTCGCGGCTCAAAACGGGCTCTACCCCTCTGGTGACGGAGGCACGACGTGGACGCAACTGTTGAGCGGCGACTATGGCGCCATCGCCTGGCAGGGGACGAACGTGCTGGTGGCTGGTGCCAGTGGCGTCGAACTCTCAACCGCGAGCGCGGCAGCGGGCAGCTTTGCCGCGGTCGCAACATTGCCGGCGAGTTGGGCAGGCGTTGGCGTGGCCGCCGCATCGGGCAGCGGATTTTTGGCTCTGTTTGCGCAAAGCGACGGCACAGGATCGTTGTGGACCATTTCCGATGTGGGAGCGGCAGCGCAGGTCTCCAGCTTGAGCAGCCTCCATGGTCAGCAGTCGCTTGCCCTCGTTGTGGACGCGAAGGGGAATATCTGGGCCGGAGGAACAGGCTTGTCGCTGAGCAGCGACGGCGGGAAGACGTGGTCGGCGCTGTCCGGAACCGGGAGCGAGCAGCACGCAATCGCCGTCAACCCTACCGGTGGCGTGGTGGTGGCCGATGAAAGCGGCTTGTGGTCGGCGCAGGCGCCCGCTACGGTGGCCAACCTCAATATAGGCTTGCAAAACGCCGCACCCTTGGGCATTGCCGTGGCCGCGGGCGATGTGCTGGCCGGGCTGGATAGCGGAGGGATTGCGACTGGCGCGACAGGAACGGGCGCGGACTGGAGCGTGGGCACGGCGCCGGCCAAGTTCACCCAGATCGTGGCGAATCCAGCCGCCGCGAGCGCCTACTACGCTCTTGGAAACGGCCAGCTCTGGCAATCGAGTAATGCAGGCTCCACGTGGACACAGGCGACGGTAAGCAATCTCTCGGGTGCGCCCACGGCTCTGGCGTCCTCTGCCTCCGGCGTCTGGGTCGGCACCAGCGACGGTCACGTGTTGCCGTTGGGCGGCGCGTCGCCACCCGCCCAGCCGGCCAGCGCCGCGATCGATGCACTGGCCGTTGCCGGTAGCCAGATTTGGGCGGCTACGAGCACGACTCTTTATATCAGCGCTGACGGCGGCTCGACCTGGACCAGTGCCAACGCTCCGGCGGTGGTGACAGCCCTCGCCGCCGATCCGGTGCAGACGGATCTGCTGGCGCTGGCCAGCGCCGCCGGCGTGCAGCTTTCCACCGATGGCGGCACGAGCTGGTCGTCCGTCGAGGCCTTGGCCGGAGGCGTACCGGTCACCGCGCTGTTGTTTGATGCCAAGCAGACGTTGTGGGCCGCGACCCAGGGACGCGGCTTGTGGTCGGCCGCTTTGGCCGATTATTCCAGCTTCGTCAGTGCCACGGCTCCGCCCAGCACGGCCACGGCGGGCACGGCGGTCTCCTTGCAAGCCAAACTGCAGCAGTGGGGCTCGGCGGTGTCCGGAGCGGTGCTCGAGTTTGCCCCCAGCGTCGGCGGCGCTTCGCAGACTCCGGTCAACGCAACCGCCGATGCGGCCGGCGTGGCCACAGCCAGCATCAGCGAATCGCAAGCGGGTACGGTTACGGTCCTGATCAGCGCCCCCGACGACCCAAACACGACAACAGCCACGGTGACCTATACCGTGGCGGCAGCGGCGCCGGCCAAGTTGAGCATGGTCTCCAATCTTGCCGCCTCGGCGACGGTCGGGGCGAACATTCCGCTGGAACTTGAAGTCGAGGACAGTTTTGGCAACCCGGTCTCAGGCGCAACGGTCACGCTGTCGGGCGCCACATTTCAAAATGCGAGCGTGGTCACTGACAGCGCCGGCCACATCCAGACCCAGGCGACGCTGCCCAATGTGCCGGGATCAGTGACCATGACGGCCACCGTGGCCGGTGTGGCGCCGTTGCAATGGACGATCCAGGTCACGCCGCTGCCAGATTTTCAGCTCGACTTGACCCCGCCCTCGACGGCAACACCTCCGGGACAGAATGCGGTGTTGCAGCTCAGCGTCGTGGGGCAGAACGGGTTCCAGCAGCCAGTCACGCTGGCATGCCTACAGCCGGTGGGTGGCTGCACGGTTACGCCGGGGCAGATCGCTCCCGGCGCCACCGCGCAAGTCTCGGTCAATACGAGCGGCAATCAGACCTCGATGAACGTCATCGTGCAGGGCAGCGTCGGGGCCCTGATGCATACGCAATCGGCGACGGTGGCGCTCGAGGCCTTCACGCTGAATGCGGCCTCCGGCAACACGTTGCAGGTCGAGGCCGGCAGCAGTGGCGCCCTGCCGCTGGCGCTGACGTCGGAAAACGGTTTGGCCGGGGCGGCGACGTTTCAGGTGACAATGGCCGGGGGCGGAACCCTTCCGGCCAGTTTGGCGGCAGCATTTGACCCCTCCACGGCTGCGCTCACCAGCTCCACGACCCCGGTCAAGGTCCAACTGGCGATTTCGGCGGCGTCCGGCGGCGCGGCCGCCGCCGGGCCTCTCTTCGGTGGTGGCCCGTGGTTGTGGCTGGTCTTGGGCTTGCTGGGCACGGCCTGGGCTTGGGAGCGAAGAAAAAAGTGGGGACGGCTGGGCGCCGTCGCCGGCTTGGTCTGTCTGCTGGCCGGGTGCGGAGGAGGGGGTTTGGCGGCCATTGCGCCGCCGCCTCCGCCCCAGACCGCCACCTATGACCTGCAAGTCACTGCCGCTGTGGGTCCACTGCAGGCGTCGGTTCCGGTGACGGTGACAGTAACTACTCCTTGACCCACCCATGTAAATTTGGAGTAGACTTCCTAAGCTGTTATGCGGCGGGGCTGGGAAGTTACTACGCGAGAATTGAGGTTGGCCTGGCGCCGGCAACGGCGGCGCTGGCGCATCACGCTCCTGGCGGTGGTGATTCTGGGCTTGGCCATGGGTGCGAGCACGGCCATGTTCAGCGTGTATTACGGGCTGGTCGCCAACCCTCTCCCGTTTCCGCAATCGCGGCGGATGGTCTGGGTCCAGAGCGTTAACCGCCAGAGCGGTCTGGTGGAGGGGGGCATGTCCACGCCCGACCTGCTCGATTATCGCGTCGCGACCCATACGCTCGAGCACGTGGCCGGGTACGCGGTGAGCACCACGACGCTGCTGGGGAGGGGAAATCCCCAGCATCTTGCGTATGCCGACGTCACCGGTGATTTCTTCCCGGCGTTGGAGGTGGCGCCGCTGCTGGGCCGCGAGTTCACGCGCCAGGACGAGGTCAACGGCGGACCCAAGAGCGTCATCCTCAGCTATGGACTGTGGCGCAGTCGCTTCGGGGACGACCGCGGGGTGGTGGGGCAGACGGCGGATTTCGATCACACGGCGCTGACCGTGGTGGGGGTGATGCCGCCGGGGTTCGCCTATCCCCAGGGTGCGCGGCTGTGGGTTCCCAATGATGGCACTTTCGACATTAACGCCCATCGTGCCTGGCGCTACCTTTCCGTCCTGGCGCGGCTGAGCCCGGGCGCGACGGTGGGCGAAGCGCAGCAGGAGATGAGCGCCATCGCCGGGCGCCTGGCGCGCACTTATCCGCGCGCGGATGCCGATGCCGGCGTCCGCATTACCTCCCTGGTCGCGCATGCCGCCGGGCCTGCAGCGCCCACCCTGACGCTGATGCTGGCCGGAACGCTGCTGGTCCTGGCGCTGGCCTGCGCCAACGTGGGCAACCTGATGCTGGGAGCGGCCATGGCGCGCTGGCCGGAGCTGGCGCTGCAGGTCAGCCTGGGGGCCAGCCGCCAGCGTCTGTTCGGCCAGCTTCTCGCCGAGGGAGCCATCCTGGCCATCCTGGCGGGCGCGCTGGGGTGGGTGTTGGCGCTAGGCGCCATGCCCCTGGTGCGTCATTTGCAGGTGGGGGCCTTGTCGCTGCAGCCAATCCACCTGCAGGGCGCGGTGCTGGCCTTTGCCGCTGTGTTGACGGTGCTGATGGCGATCTGGTTTGCCCTGGCGCCGGCGTGGGAGATCCTGCGTCCGGCCTCGGCGCGCAACTTGCGGCGCAGCCTCGGGCCCCAACCCAAGCGCTCGCGGCTCTCCGCCGGACTCGTCATTGCGGAAGTGGCCATCACCGTGATTTTGTCCATCGGGGCGGGATTGTTCTGGCAGAACCTGCGCCGTCTGCAACAGGCCAGCCCGGGGTTTAACGCCACGAACGTGCTGACGTTCCGCACCACGCTGTTGTACAACAACACGACGGAGTTGAACCAGAAGACGCCGTTCTTTGCCCGGCTGAATCAAAGCCTGCGCGCCCTTCCGGGCGTGATGGCGGCGGGCATGGTTTCCGATCTGCCGCTGGCCGAACCGGAAGATTCCGCCAATGTGGCCGTGGCCGGCACGCCGGGCGCATCCGGTCCGCCGGGGCGGCTCCCCCTGGCGGCCGAACATTCTATCGAGCCGGGTTATTTCCAGACGCTGGAGGTGCCCATTCGCGGCCGCGCGCTCACTTATGATGACGGCCAGTCGCAGGGGGCGATCCCGGTCATCATCACCCAGGCATTGGCCGGGACGGTTCTGGGCGGTCGCGAAGCGCTGGGCGCGACGCTGGTGCTGTTCCGCGGCGGCGGCAAGCGCGTGGTGCGTGTCGTGGGCGTGGTGGGATACCTGGCGCGCAACCGCCCAGGTGGGCCGGCGCAAGAGGCCGTGTTTTTCCCGGACCCGAAGATGCAGTTCGGCTCGCTCTACACGCTATTGCGAACCCGGAACGATCCGGATAACCTGCTGCCCGCCGTCCGGAGGACCGTCCAGCAACTGGACCCGAACATCGCCGTGTTTGACGTCGCGCCCTTGCAGCAGCACATCGCCGCCGTTGCCGCCCCGGTGGCGGAGCGCACGAATCTTTTGCTGGCCATGGCGATGCTGGCGCTGGTGCTGGCCGCCGCCGGCCTCTACGGCGTGTTGGCGCACAGCGTGGCGCAGCAGCAGCGCGACATCGGCATCCGCATGGCGTTGGGAGCGAGCGTGGCGCAGGTGGGCGGAGTCGTACTGAGGCGGTCGGCGCAGCTGGTGGTGAGCGGGATCGCCCTCGGCCTGCTCGCCTCCTGGTGGCTGCGCGGCAGCGTGCAGGCGCTGCTGGCGTCTTCCGGAGCCGGACAGGCATGGACCTGGACGGTGGTGCCGTTGGGGGTGCTGGTCATCGGGCTGCTGGCCGGCAGCTTGCCCGCCCACCGCGCCGCGCACCTGGATCCGGCGCAGACCCTGCGCCATGAGTAAACCGCCGGGTGCGCCGGATTACTGCTGGGCCTGCGGCATCTGCGTGACCTTGCCGTTTTCCGCGTCCAGAATCGAGATGCGGTTGGCCACGAGCGTACGCCCGGTGAGGCGCTCCAGGTTCACCTTGTTCTGAATGTAGGTGCTCTGCGCGTTCACCAGCGTGCTTTCCGCGCTGGTCAGGTTGCTCTGGTCGGTGAGCACCTGGGTGACCGTGGTGGCGCCGAGGTCCAGTTTTTTCTCATCCGCTTCCAGGGTCTCGCGATTGAACGTGACTGCGTCCTGGGCGGCAAGAATCTGGGCGCGGCTGGACTGCAGGGCGAACTGTGCCTGCTCGACGCTGATCACGATGTTGTTGATTTCCTGCTGCTGCTCGACGTAGGACTGCTGCAGTTGCAACTGTGCGCGCGCCACATTGGCTTCGGCGGCGCGGTTGCGCAACGGAATCTGAAAATCGAAACCGACATCGTAGGTGGGATAACGGCCGCTGAAGATCGTCCCCAAGGTGCCGCCGTAGCTGTTTTCCAGCGCGTTGGAGTCGTAACCAGCCACGAAGTTCAGAGCCGGCTTCAGTTCATTCTTGGTGGCCTTCAGGCTCATCTCCGAGATGGACAGATTGATACGGGTTTCGGCCAGCTCGGGCCGATACTGCAGCGCCAGCTTCACCAGGTCCTGCACCGGCTGGATTGGCTGCTGGGCGGGAATGGTGATCGTGTTGGTGGTCACCACATCGGCGCTGGCCAGAACCGGGTTGGCCAGGTTCTTGGTGATGGCGTTCTTCAGCAGCAGTCCGTTGTACTCAAGGTTGGTCTGATCGGCGATGAGGGTCTCCTGCTGCGTGGCCAGATTGGCCTTGGCCTGGGTGACCTGCAGCGGCGCCAAGGTTCCGATTTGCACCTGGCGCTGGGTATTGCTCAGCGTCGTTTGCGCCAGCGCGACGGCTTCCTCGGCCACCTTGACGGATTCGTTGGCGGTGACCACGGTCCAGTAAATATCCTCGACCTGGGCGACGGTCGCCATCACCTGCTGGGAGAAGGCAATGTCGGTGATCTCGCGGTCGTCCTTGGCCTGGATGAGGTTGCGGCTGTTCAACTCAATGCCGAAGCCTTGCAACAGCGGCTGCGTGAAGGTAAACGTCAGCCCGGAGTTGAACTGGGGGTTGAACAGGTTGCTGAAATTGCTGGCGCTGGTGCTGCGGGTATTGTTGTAGCCGACGGAGAGATTGCCGCCGGTGAGGAAGCCCTGGTTGTAGGTGATATCGCCGATGCCGGAATGGCTCTGGACTGAGGGTAGCCCGGTTTCCTTCACCAGGAATGCGGAGCTGGAGGGTGTGACCTGGTCGGTGAGGCTGAAGTTGGCGTCAATGACAGGATCGAGATTGGGGACCGCGGGCCCTCCGCCCAGCGTTGAGGTGACGATGCCCCCGGCACCGGCGCCGGCGCCCCCGGCGCCCACGCTCGTGCCGCCGGCGCTGGCGCC
>JBOGKL010000323.1:0-5362 GCA_050745525.1 Terriglobales bacterium
GACCAGGGCGCCGCCATCACCCTCGACGGCGCCAAGGCCTGGTCGAGCTGGTACAACCAGCCCCTGGGCCAGTTCTATCACGTCATTACCGATAACCAGTGGCCCTTCTGGATCTACGGCGCGCAGCAGGATAGCGGCACCGTCGGCGTCGTGAGCCGCAGCAATTACGGACGCATCAGCCTGCGCGGCTGGCATCCCATCGGTGGCGGCGAGAGCGGCTACATCGCCCCCGACCCGCTCGATCCCAACCTCATCATCGCCGGCAGCTACGGCGGCGTGGTCACGCGCTTCGACAGCCTCACCGGACAGGTGGAGAACATCACCCCCTGGCCCGGCAACGACACCTACCGCACCACCTGGACCTTCCCCATCGTCTTCTCCGCCACCGATCCGCACACGCTCTACGCCGGCACGCAGTACGTGCTGGCCACGACCGTGGATGGTCACGGCAGCGCCGGCCACGACTGGAAGCGCATCAGCCCCGACCTGACGCTCTATCAGCAGAGCGAATCACAGCCTTCCGATCCTGCCGCCGCCAAGCGCTATCTGGAAGGCGAGAATCGCGGCGTCGTCTACACCATCGCGTCCTCGCCCCTTGCCGACGGAGAAATCTGGGTGGGTACCGACGACGGCCTGATCTGGATCACGCGCGACGGCGGCGGACACTGGACCAACATCACCCCGCCCGGCCTGCCCGCGTGGAGCAAGATCAGCCTCATCGAGGCCTCGCACTTCGCAGCCGGCACCGCCTATGCCGCCGTGGATTCCCACCGCATCAACGACTTCCGTCCCTACATCTACCGCACCACCGACTTCGGCCGCCACTGGACGCGGATCGTCTCGGGCATCGCCCCGCGCGCCTACGTGCATGCCGTGCGCGAAGACCCCAAGCAAGCGGGGCTGCTCTACGCCGGCACCGAACGCGGCCCCTATGTCTCCTTCGACAACGGCGCGCGCTGGCAGCCGCTGCAGTTGAATCTCCCGATGGCCTCGATCCGCGACCTCGCCATCCGCGACAATGATCTGGTCGTGGCCACGCACGGGCGCGCCTTCTGGGTGCTTGATGACATCACCCCGCTGCGCTATCTCGCCGCCGGCAACGCCGCGAGAACCGAGTCGGTGCAACTGTTCCCTCCGGAAACCGCCATCCGCGTGCGCGCCAACGTGAACCAGGACACGCCGCTGACGCGCTCGACGCCCACGGGCCACAATCCGCCCCCCGGCGCCATCCTCGACTACTATCTGCCCTCGGCCGCGACCGGCACCGTCTCGCTCTCCATTCTCAATGGCCAGGGACAGCTCATCCGCCGCTACACCAGCACCGTCGCCACGCCGCCGCCGCCGCCCACGCCTCCCAACGTCACGAGCTACTGGCTGACGCCGGCGCGCGCGCTGCCCACCGGTGCGGGCATGCACCGCTGGGTGTGGGACCTGCGCTATCCGCCGCCTGAGGCGCTGGGGCGCGAGGATAACTACTCCATCGCCGCCACACCCGGCGCCTCTTTCCGCCTCCCGCAAGGCCCGCTGGTGCTGCCCGGACAGTACGAGGTGCGCCTCGATGTGGATGGGCATAGCTACAGCCAGCCGCTCACCGTCAAGCAGGACCCACGCGTCCACGTGCCGACGGCGGCGCTCGAGGCGCAAATGGACCTCGAGATGAGGATTCGCACGGACTTGGCCTCGAGCATGCGCGCCTTCCGCGGTATCGAAGCCCTGCGCGCCGAGTTGCGGCAACGCATCCCGCAACTGGCCGCCACCGCTTCCGCGGCCTCCGCGCTGACCGCGGCCAAGACCCTGAACCAAGCCGCCACCGCTGAGGCGGGCGGCACCGCCGACCTCTACGGTTCCGGGTCTGCCGGCAGCGGCCTCGCCCTCATCAACGGCACGCTCGGCGCGCTCACCACCAGCCTGGATTCGGCCGATGCCGCGCCCACTGCAAGCGACCAAGCCGTCTATCAGCAGGAGCATCAACTGCTGACCACCGTGCTGGCGCAATGGCAGCAGACGAAAGGCGCAGACCTGGCACGGCTGAACTCGGTGCTACAGGCGGCGGGCATGACACCCATTCACTGATTTAGAATTGACGCTATGCCGATCTTTGAGTACCTCTGCCAGGATTGCGGGAAGACCTTCGAGCGGCTGAGTTGGGGCAGCGAGCAGACCCCGACCTGCGGCTGCGGCTCGCAAAAAGCCGAACGCGTGTGGTATTCGCGCGTGGCCGTGGCCACCGGCGGCCATGAGGGCGACTTCAGCGCGTCGGATTCGGCCTGCGGCGAAGGCGCGTGCTGCGGCGGCGGGGACGATGGCGGCTGCTGCCGCGGCGGCGGGTGCGACGCCGGGTTCGACGATTAAGGCGGCCCGGGCCGCGCGCTAACTCGCCCTTCGGCCGCCCTGCGCTGCGCTATGCTTATAGCGAAGAAGGGCGTATGGCCATCAGTCGTCAGAAAAAGGAAAAGGCGGTAGCCGCAATTCTGGAAGCGATGGAGGAGGCTGCGGCGGAGTGGCCCGAAGAAAAACGCGAGCGCAATCACAGGGCGTTCGTCGAGGCCGCGCGGGCTATCGTCGAGCGTCACGGAAGGCGCTCAGCGCCTTCCGATAAGCCTCGGAGCCGGGCCGCAAGCCAAAACGGGTGAGCGCGGCAAGAAATTCGGGCTCCGAGTAGTCGAGCAATTTCCAGATCAAGCGCCGCCTTGCCTGCGCGACGGCTTGGTGCGGGACGCGCGCCCTCCGCGAGGACTCCTCGCGCCTTACTGCGGCAATGTCGCGTTCGCGCGCCTCGTCGGTGCCTTCACCCGCCACGCTCCTCAGTATATGGCTGCTATTCTGCTTGCGTGAGGATCCGCGAGCAGGTGGCGCTGGCGGCGCATACGACGCTGGGGCTGGGCGGGCCGGCGCGCTACTGGACCGAAATCGAAGAAGAGGCCGAGGTGCCCGAAGCGCTCGGCTGGGCGCGGGAGCGCAAGCTCGCCGTGCAGGTGCTGGGCGCGGGCAGCAACGTGCTCGCCGCCGACGGCGGCTTCGACGGGCTGGTGCTGCACATCGCGCTCGGAGGGGTGCGCTTTTTCGAGGACGGCCGCGTCGAGGCGGGCGCGGGCGAGGATTGGGATGCCCTCGCCGGCGCCAGCGTGGCGCGCGGCTGGGCGGGCATCGAGTGCCTGAGCGGCATTCCGGGCACCGTGGGCGCCACGCCGGTGCAGAACGTCGGCGCCTACGGCCAGGAGGTCTCGGAAACCATCATCCGGGTGCGGGCCTGGGATCGCGAGCAAGAGACATGGGCGGAGCTGCGCAACGAAGACTGCGGCTTCGGGTATCGCGCCAGCCGCTTCAATGGACGCGACCGCGGCCGGTTTGTGATCATCGCGGTGGAGTTCCGGCTGCGGCCGGGCGGCGCGGCGTGCGTGCGCTATCCCGAGCTGCAGCGCAAGGCGCCGCCCGGCGCGACGCTCGCCGAGGTGCGGGCGGCGGTGCGCGAACTGCGGCGCGGCAAGGCGATGCTGCTGGAAGAGGGCGATCCGGATGCGCGCAGCGCCGGCTCATTCTTCAAGAACCCGGTGGTGCCCTCAGCCGCCGCGCCGCCGCAAGCACCGCGGTTCCCGGCCGGGGACGGCTACGTGAAGATTCCGGCGGCGTGGCTGATCGAGCAGGCCGGGATCGGCCAGGGCTTCCGGCTGCCGGGAAGCGGCATCCACGTGTCGGGCAAGCACGTGCTGGCGCTGGTAAACGACGGCAGCGGCTCGGCGGCGGAGGCGGCCGCGCTGGCGGGCCACATCCGCGCCGCCGTCGAGCGGCGCTGGGGCGTGCGCCTGGAGACCGAACCCGTCGCCGTCGGCGTTTCGCTCTAGCGCTTGCCGGTTAGCGCTTTCCTGTATCCTGGAAGCGCTTCAGCTCGGCGTCCAGATCGGGGTGCTTGAGTTGGAAGCCGGCCTTTTCCTGGTAGGCGCGTGCCAGCACGCACACCTTCTCCTCGCCGAACAGCGGGCCGAGGAAGGTGATGCTGGTGGGCGTGCCGTCGCTCGAGTGGAATCCGTTGGGCACGATGCAGGCGGGGTGTCCGGTGAGGTTCGTGATGGCCAGTTGCGGTCCGCTGGTGGGCACGACCAGCACGTCGTAGCCGCGCACCACCGCCGCCATGGATTGCATCAGCTCCAGCCGCACGCGATCGGCGTTGATGTAGTCCACGGCCGGATAGAAGTGGGCCACGCGGAAGGTGCCCGGCCAGGTCGAGGGATTCTTCACCGGCGTCTCCATGAGCCGGATGCGGCCGCTGCGCACCAGGTGATCGAAGGCGGCGCCGGCTTCGCAATTCACCGCCGGGCCGTAACCGGCAAAGGGCGGCTCCTCGGGCAGCGTCACCGGGTGCAGCGTCACCCCCAGGCCGCGCAGCACGTCGAGCACGGCATGGTCGAACTTCGATTGCTCGGCGCGGCGGGCCTCGAAGGCGGCGCGCTCGGTGGCGCTCATGTGGCGGAACATGCGCGCCTCGTAGCCGGAGCCGCCGTTGGCAGGCAGCGGCGCCGCCTCGCGCTCGAAGGCCGGCTGCACGTAGGCGACGCGCAGCGACGAGAGCGGCATCCTGGCGTTCCAATTGAGCGGAAGATCAATGACGGCGCGATCGGCCTTGGGATCATCGTGGACCGCGCCCTGGATCGCCTGCAGCACCAGAATCGCGTCCTCCACCGACCGGCAGATGGGGCCCAGCTTGTCCTGGCTCCAGGACAGCGTCATGGCGCCGGAGCGGTCCACGCGCCCGTAGGTGGGACGCAGGCCGGTCACGCCGCAGCGGGTCGAGGGCGCCGAGATCGAGCCTTCCGTCTCCGAGCCGATCGAGAAGCCGACGCAGCCGGCCGAGGTGGCCGAGGCCGGGCCGGCCGATGAGCCGCTCGAGCCTTCACTCGGCTTCCAGGGATTGCGCGTCTGGCCCCCGAACCAGACGTCATCCTGGGCTAGCGCGCCCAGCGAGAGCTTGGCGATGAGGACGGCCCCAGCCGCATCGAGCCGCTTCACCACGGTCGCGTCTTCGTCAAGCATGCGATGCTCGTACGGTTGCGCGCCCCAGGTGGTGGGATAGCCTTTGACCGCCAACAGGTCCTTGGCGCCCCAGGGGATGCCGTGCAGCGGGCCGCGATAGCGGCCTGCTGCGATGTCGCGGTCCGCCTCGCGCGCCTGCGCCAGCGCGCGCTCTTCGGTGTAGTTGATCACGAACAGCAGCAGCGGCTGATAGCGCCGCAGCCGGCGCAGGTACATCTCGGTCAGGTTGGTCGAGGAGACGCGGCGCGTGCGGACGAGCTCGCCCAACTGCCGCACGCTGTAAAACGCCACCTCTTCGATATCGCGCGGCGCGCGCGGCGCCGCGACCTGGGCC
>JBOGKL010000324.1:0-16515 GCA_050745525.1 Terriglobales bacterium
GTATGTAGCCGCGGGCGATTTCGTTATCTTCCAAAGCGAAGTTGCCGTCCATGTCCACCTCGCCCGAAACCAGTTTGGCACGGCAGGTCGCACAAACTCCACTTTTACAGGAAAATCGCAGATCCAGCCCCGCTCGCAGTCCGGCTTCCAGAATCGTCTCCCGTTCCCGCTCGATGGGAAAACGGTACTGCCGACCATCCAGAATCAGCCTGACCTCGCGGCTGGTTTGCGTGGCGGCCGCTCGCGGGCGTCCCGCGGCTCCCGCCTGCTGGCGCTGCTGGTTGGCGGCGAACTGCTCGATCTTGATGCGCGCGGCCGAATACCCGGCGGCCCGGAACGAGTCCGTCAGTTCCCGGTTCAATAGCTGCGGTCCGCACAGAAACACCGCATCCATGCCCGCCAGCGGTCCCCAGTAGCGCAGCAGTTGCTCCATCTTCTCCGCGCTCAGCCTGCCATTGAGCAGATCCAAATCCTGGTGCTCCCGCGTCATCACGTGTACCAGGCTGAAGCGGTCCAGGTAGCGGTCCTTCAAATCCGCCAGCTCCTCGCGGAACAGAATCGAACTCGAGGCGCGGTTGCCGTAGACGAGCGTGAACTGGCTGTGCGGCTCCGCCCGCAGCGTCGTCTTGAGAAGGGAAAGCACCGGCGTGATGCCGCTGCCGGCGGCCACGGCCAGGTAGCGTCCGGCGCGAGCGGCATCGAGCGGCGTATGGAACAGCCCGCTGGGCGGCATCACGTCGAGCGTTTGCCCGGCGCGCAACGAGTCGTTGGCCCAGTTGGAAAACAGCCCCTCCGGCTGGCGTTTGATGAGAATGCGCAGCCGGTCCACGCCCGCCTCGGCGCAAATCGAGTACGAGCGCCGCACCTCGGCGCCCTCGATCCGCGCGCGCACGTTCACGTGCTGGCCCTGGGTGAAGCGGAACACCGCCTCCAGCTCCGGGGGCACGGCGAAGGTGACGGTCACGGCGTCACGCGTTTCCGCCGTGACGGCGGCGATGGGCAGGGAATGGTACTGACTCATGTCAGGGGTTTGAAATAATCGAACGGCTCGCGGCAGGCGCGGCAGCGGTACAGCGCCTTGCACGCGGTCGAACCGAAGGCGCTGATGCATTCGGTGTCACGGGAACCGCACAGCGGACACTCCACCTGCGGGGCAATGTCAGTCAACGGAGAAGCGACGCCCGGCGGCGTCACGCCAAACTCGCGCAGCTTTTCCCTTCCCCGCCGCGTGATCCACTCCGTGGTCCACGCCGGCGCCAGTTGCCTAGTGAGCCGCACCCGCTCCACTCCGTGCGCGCGCAGCGCGGCTTCGATGTCGCACTCGATGGCCGCCATGGCCGGGCAGCCCGAATACGTCGGGGTGATGGTGACCTCAAGTTCCTCGCCGTGCCAAGCCGCCCCGCGCACGATGCCCAGGTCCACCACCGACAGCGCCGGAATCTCCGGATCGGCAACCTCCTCCAGCCAGCCGCGGACCTCCGCGTCCACTTCTGCCCTGGCTACCATCGCGCCCCCGGATACGCCCGCTGCAGAAACTGCATCTCCGCCAGCAGGACTCCCATCTTCTCGCTGTGGATGCCGCGCTTGCCTCCCTGCTGCATCCAGGGCTCGGTCGGCACGGCGAGCGTCGCCCGCGCCAGCGTCGCTTCGACCTCCGCCCGCCAAGCCTGCTCGACCGGCTCCCACGCGACCTGTTCACGGTCCGCTTCGTCGGCCCGCAGCAGCTCGCCCGTATACGGCCACAGATCGGCGAGCGCCGTCTCCATGCGCCCATGGCTCTCGCTCGTGCCGTCGCCTAGTCGCACCACCCAATCCCGGCTCCGCCGCAGATGGTAGGCGGCTTCCTTGGCCCCCTTCGCCGCGATGGCGGCAATCTCGGCATCCCCACTCGCCGCCAGCGCCTCCAGCAGCGGCCGGTGCCAGGCGTCGAAAAGGAACTGCCGCGTCATCGTATGGGCATAATCGCCGTTGGGTTGCTCGACCAGCAGCAGGTTGTGGAACTCTCCGGCGTCGCGCAGGTAGGCCAACTGATCCTCGTCGCGCCCCTTGCCTTCGCGCTGCCCCGCCAGCGTCAACCACATCCGCGCCTGCCCCAACAGATCGAGCGCCACGTTGGTCAGCGCCAGATCTTCCTCCAGCACCGGCCCGTGTCCGCACCACTCGCCCAGCCGCTGGCTCAGGATCAGGTCGTTGTCGCCCAGTCGCAGGCAAAACTCGGCCGCCCCGCTCAAAGGTTCTTAACCTCCTCGGGCACGTGGTAAAACCCCGGATGCCGGTACACCTTGGTCTGCGCCGGATCAAACAGCGGCTGCTTGTCCCCCGGCGCGCTGGCCGTGATCGCCTCCGACGGTACCACCCAGATGCTCACGCCCTCGTTGCGCCGCGTATACACGTCGCGCGCGTTGTTCAGCGCCATCTCCGCATCCGGCGCGTGCAGGCTGCCGACATGCTTGTGCGCCACCCCGTGCTGACTGCGGATAAAAATCTCAAACAGCACTTCGCTTCACCCTCCTCTGGTCTTGCCGTCGCCGGCTAAGGATTGCCGTGCTTGGCGGCATGGGCATCAAGCGCTTCGCGCACCCACGCCCCGTCCTCGTGCGCTCGCCGCCGCATCTCCATCCGGTCGCGGTTGCATGGACCGTGGCCGCGGATCACCTGCTGAAATTCGCTCCAGTCTATGGGACCGATATCGTAATGGCCGCGCTCGGCGTTCCACCGCAGCGCTGGGTCCGGCATCTTCAGGCCCAGGTAATCGGCCTGCGGCACCGTCTGATCCACGAACTTCTGCCGCAGCCCGTCGTTCGACAGCAGTTTGATCTTCCATGCCATGGATTGCTTCGAGTGCGCCGACTCCTCATCCGGCGGCCCGAACATCATCAACGACGGCCACCACCAGCGGTTGAGCGCATCCTGCGCCATGGCCTGCTGCTCCTCGCTCCCCTGGCACAGCTTGACCAATATGTCGAAACCCTGGCGCTGGTGAAAACTCTCTTCCTTGCAAATGCGGATCATTGCCCGCGCATAGGGCCCGTAGGAGCAGCGGCACAGCGGAATCTGGTTCATGATCGCGGCCCCATCCACCAGCCACCCGACAGCGCCGATATCCGCCCACGTCAACGTCGGGTAGTTGAAGATGCTCGAGTACTTCGCCCGCCCAGCCAAAAGGTCATCGAGCAGCGTCGCCCGCGACACGCCCAGCGTTTCGGCCGCGCAGTACAGATACAGCCCATGCCCGCACTCGTCCTGCACCTTGGCCAGCAGGATCGCCTTCCGCTGTAGCGTCGGCGCACGGCTGATCCAGTTCCCTTCCGGCAATTGCCCCACGATTTCCGAGTGCGCGTGCTGCGAGATTTGCCGCACCAGCGTCTTGCGATAGCCGTCGGGCATGGCGTCGCGCGGCTCAATCTTGACGCCCGCATCGAGCCGTGCCTGAAAGTCCACTTCGAGTTGTCCCGCCGCCGCCACGCTTCTATTTTACCTCCTGCTAAACTCGAAAACAGTGTGGACGCTCGCCATCGAGACCGCCTCCCAGCACCCCAGCCTGGCGCTGCTCGAAGAAGAAGACTGCCGCGCGCTCACTCCTCTTGACGCTCGCGCCTGCGCGGCCACGCTGGTTCCCGCCATCGGGCATTGGCTCGCCTCCCGCACCCTGACGCTCGCCGACGTCGGCTTGTTGGCCGCCGCCGACGGCCCCGGTTCCTTTACCGGCATCCGTATCGGCTTGGCCACGGTGAAGGCCCTGGCCGAGGCCACTTCGCTTCCCGCCGTCTCCGTCGGCACGCTGACGGCGCTTCTCGCCTCGGCCGCTTCTTCTTCTCCGGCCTGGGCCGCGCTCGATGCCGGCAAGGGCGAAATATATTACGCTCATGACGCAATCGAGGGCCTGCTCCCGCAAGCGGCCTTCCTCGATCTGCTCGAACGCGTTCCCCAGGACCATGGCCTCGCGGTGACCCCCGATGCCTCGCTCGCCGCGCTGTCCCCGCGCTTACAGTTGGTGGACCCACTGCTGGCGGCCGCGGTCGGTCGCCTGGGCCGCGCCCGCTGGCTGCAGCAGCAAGGCCGCGGAGACGATCTTCTCGCCATGGATGCCCGCTATCTCGGCGGCCGTTGGGGCGCCTAATGCCCGACCTCACCCCAGCTCCCATCCGCACCGCCGGCCCCGCCGACCTCGATCTCATCGTCGGCATAGCGCAAGCCTGTTTCGGACTCAGCGCCTGGGGCGCGGCGCATTTTGCGCCTCATCCGGCGCGCATCATCTTTGTGGCCGATTCCGACGGCGCCCGCTGCATCGGCTACAGCGTGATCGAGTCCATCGCCGATGAAGCAGAATTGCAAGCGCTGGCGGTGCTGCCCGAGTTCCGCCGGCGTCATTTCGGCGCTGCTCTGCTCAATGCCGCCCGCCGCCACGCTCTCGAGCGTGGCGCCCGTACACTGTTCCTCGAGGTACGCGAGAGCAACGCGCTGGCGCAGACCTTCTATCGCCGCTTCGGCTTTACTCCGTGCGGCCGCCGTCCCGGCTACTACCGCCTGCCGGAGGAGACGGCCCTCGTCATGAAGGCCGATCTGCCGGCGTTACCCTGAACAGCCCGGCGCCGCGCCGATCAAAGCGGAGCCGGGGCGAAGGGGGTCCCCGGCGCAGCGCTCCGGCGGCCTTAGAGAGCGGGCCGCGCGGCGCAAGCCGCGCTGGGTGCCTGCGATCAATCAAAGCTGCCGCATCGCGTCTTTCAGTTGCAGTTTCAGCTTTTTCAGCCGCGTCGCCTCGATCTCTTCTTCCGCGGTCAGGAAACGGTGCTGGTGCAGTTGTTGCAACTGAGCGTCGAGCATCGCGTGCTCGTCGGCCAGTTGCTGTTTGGGCGCTGACGCCAAGATGGCCGAGGACTCCATGGTTGTCAGTTCCTCCCCAAGGGTACCAAACACCCCCAAGCTACCATTGCTTCGTGGTACGATCAAGCCCTTGCAAGGGGCGTTTATCGTCAATAAGCCGGCCGGCTTCACCTCCCACGACGTGGTGGCGCGAGCCCGGCGACTCTGCCAGGAACGCTCGATCGGCCACCTGGGCACGCTCGACCCCGCCGCCACCGGCGTGCTGCCGCTTTTAGTCGGCCGCCTCACCCGTCTGGCGCAGTTCTTTCAGGGTCGGGACAAGGAGTACTGCGGCGTGGTCCGCTTCGGCTTCGCTACGGACACTTACGATGCCGGTGGCACCCCAACCTCACCACCCATCTCTGCCCCGCCCGAGCGGGCTGCCCTGGAAGCGGCACTCGCCCGTTTCCGCGGACGCTTCGAGCAGACTCCGCCGCCGTATTCGGCCAAAAAGGTGGCCGGTGTGCCGGCCTACAAACGCGCCCGGCGCGACGAGCCCCTGGCGCTGCCGCCGGTCTCGGTTGAAATCCGCGAGCTCGAGCTGCTCAGCCTGGAGGGCGACTGTCTCGAGTTCCGCGCCGTCTGCTCGTCGGGAACCTATATGCGCTCGCTGGCGCACGACCTGGGCGTGGCGCTGGGCACGGGCGCGCATCTGCTCCGTCTGCAGCGCACACGGGTCGGGGAGTTCGACCTGGCGCACAGCCGCTCGCTTGACGAGCTAGGCTCGCTCGCTGCGCAAGGCAGCCTCGCCACCGCCCTGTTGCCGCCCCTGCAGCTATTGCCCGAAATGCCCGCCGTCGTGGCGCCCAAAGAAGCCATCTCGCGCCTGTTGCACGGACAATCCGCCAACCTCCCCGACTACTCGACCGCCCCCCGCATCCGCGTCTTCGCTCCCTCGGGCGAGCTCCTCGCCATTGCCCGCCGCATCGCCGGCACCCTCTTCCAACCCCAAATCGTCCTCGCCGCGGAGAACCAGTGAAGGAAATCAATCCACGTTCTTCCCGGCACTGCGAACTGCGGCAAGCGGTGCGCGAGCTTTGCGGCCAATTCGACGGCCGCTACTGGCAGAGGCTGGAAGAGCAGTCGGCCTACCCGGAAGAGTTTGTCCAAGCATTGACCAAAGCGGGCTGGCTGGCGGCGCTGATTCCCACAGCCTACGGCGGCCCTGGTCTCAACCTCGAGCAGGCGTCGGTCATTCTCGAAGAGGTCAACCGTTCGGGCGCGAACTCCGGCGCCTGTCACGCGCAGATTTACATCATGGGCACGCTGCTGCGGCACGGCTCCGAGGAACAGAAACGCAAGTATCTGCCGGCCATCGCGGCGGGCGAGTTGCGCCTGCAATCGTTCGCCGTGACCGAACCCACCACGGGTAGCGACACGACGAGGACGCAGACGTTCGCCGAGCGCAAGGGTGACCGCTACATCATCAACGGACAGAAGGTGTGGATCTCGCGCGTCCAGCATTCCGACTTGATGCTCCTGCTGGCGCGCACCACGCCGCTCCCGCAAGTCCAAGCGAAGGCCGAGGGGCTCTCGCTCTTCCTGATCGATTTGCGCCAGGCCGACCCACAACAGCTATCCGTCCAGCGCATCCGCAGCATGGTCAACAACACCACCAACCGGGTGTTCTTTCACGACCTGGCCATCCCGGCGGACAATTTGATCGGCGAAGAGGGCCGCGGTTTCCGCTACCTCCTCGACGGCATCAATGCCGAACGCATTCTTATCGCCGCCGAGTGCATCGGCGACGGCTACTGGTTCGTGGACAAGGCCCGCGGCTATGCCGGCGAACGGGTGGTCTTCGACCAGCCCATCGGCCGCAATCAGGGCATCCAATTCCCCATCGCCCGCGCCTACGCCAACCTGCGCGCGGCCGATCTGATGCGTTACGAAGCCGCGGAGCTTTTCGACGCCGCCCAACCCTGCGGCGCGGAAGCGAACTTGGCCAAGCTGCTGGCCGCCGACGCCTCCTGGGAGGCGGCCAACGCTTGCCTGCAAACGCACGGCGGCTTTGGTTTCGCCTCCGAGTACGATGTCGAGCGCAAGTTCCGCGAGACCCGCCTTTACCAAGTGGCGCCCATTTCGACCAACATGGTGCTCGCCTATATCGGCGAACACGTGCTGGGCATGCCGCGTTCCTTCTGAGGCTGTGCTTTAGCTGCGCCTCCGCGTCTTGGACGCGGACTCAGCCCCGGGCGGTTCGTGGAACGGCGTAACGGGAATGCGCTCGTAGCGCACGTCGAGGATTTCCAGCTTTTCCGTGCCTCCCGGAGCGCGCAGAACCACCGCGTCGCCCGGTCCGGATTTCATCAGCGCCCGCGCCAGCGGCGACTGCCAACTGATGTGGCTGCGCTCGAGATCCACCTCGTCCACGCCGACGATGCTCACTTCCTGCTCGGTTCCCGTCGCGTGCGCATAGCGCACTGTCGCTCCAAAAAAGACCTGCGTCGCCGCCCGCCCGCTCCTCGGGGCTTCCGGGTCCACCATGGCGGCGGCTTCGATGCGTTTCCTGAGAAAGCGAATCCGCCGGTCGATTTCGCGCAGCCGCCGTTTGCCGTATTGATAGTCAGCGTTTTCGCTGCGATCGCCGTTGCCCGCCGCCCAGCTCACGACCTCGGTCACCGCGGGCCGTTCCCGGCTGAGGAGGAAGTGCAGCTCGTCCCGTAGCCGTTCCAGACCGCTGGGCGTGATGTAGTTCTTGCCGTCGGCGAGATCAGCGTGTTGCGTCTCTTCCGCGGCCTGGGCCAGTTCCTCGCCGTCGTCGCCGGCGTCAGATTCCTTGGTGAAAGCCTTGCTCATGCCCCCATTCCATCATGAATGCGGAGCCCTTCGCTGCGCATTCGGACGCGATTGCCCTAGGCCGGGCTCCTGGCACTGCCCGCCATGTCCCCAACCCAAATCGCGGCGATGAAGGAGTCTCGCCTTCCCCCCACCTGCCACCCAATCTCGATTCACAAATCATCCGGCCTTAGGCCGGGGGCTTGGGAGATTTTGGCGAGCATGCGGGGTCCCAATTCTTCGCGTTCATGGAATGCAAATACGAAATCGGGATAGCCGGGACGCGCGAGAACAGCGTGCGAGCCGGCTTGACGCTTTTCGCGCCAGCCGATGCGGAGGAGCGCCGCCAGCTCCCGTCGAGCCTTGGTTGCCGGCCAATCGCTCACGAAGCCCGGAAAAGGCGTTCGACGAACTCCGGAACCGCTTCCTGGTGCGCGATCCGGTCCGCCAGGATCCGAAGCGCGAGCTCACGGACGCGAAGTGCCGCCTCTTCCCGCGAACCACCGTAGGCGAGCGCGCCGGGTAGGCCGGCGGCCTCGGCGATCCACCGCCCGTCGTTTTCGCGCTCGAAACGGATATCGAATCCGTCCCGTCTACCGATCTCCGCCATGGTGCTCAGTTTACCTCAGCGGCGGCGGGGCCCGTCCCGTCCTGGAGAAGATCTCGCACCAACCTGGGATCGGATAAGCAGCATCAAAGACGCAGGGAGATCAGCTCAGCGCGAACACATCCAGCTTGCCCCCGCCCAGGCAGGCCAGCAGGCTGTGCTCCAGGCACAGCGCCAGGGTGTGGAAGCACAACTCCACCTGCGCCTCCCCCACCAGCTTCAGGTCCGCCGTGCGCCACATCCGGATGCGGTTGAAGCTCTCCTCGGCATCCTCTTTCATGCACACCAGGTACTCCGATCCCGCGCCGAAGGCCAGCACCGGCAGCGTGTTGGCCTCAAGCGGCAGCAGGTTGGCCTCAACGCCGGTCTCCACGTCGATCAGCGACACGTGGCGCTCGTTGTTCTTGAAGTCCACCATCTCGGCGGTGAGCAGTTTGCCGTCCGGCGACAGCGCGTGTACGCCCGCCCCGATGCCCAGGTCGAAATTGGTGCGCACGGCCCCCGCTGCATTGAGCGACACCAGCCGGAACTTGCGGAAGATGAGATCGGCGCCCTCCACCTGCTGCGCCCCGCCGGTGGCTTCGCGCCCAAAGCAAACAAACCCCTTGTCGCCGCACGCCAGCGCGCGCACCTGCAGGTTGGGCACCGCGACCGGGCTCATGGCCTCTTGCCCCTGGCAGCCCGCTCCCTCCAGCGTTGCGCCCGCGTTCCAGTACAGCGCTCCCTCGCGGAAGGCGCAGGTCTCGACCGGCTGCGCCGCCTCGGCCGTCCAGCGCGCGGCGCCGCTGGAGGCCTCGAACAGCGTCACCCGCCCGCGCGTCCCGGGATGATTATCACCCACGTTGGCGGCGGCGAGAAACCTTCCGTCGGGGCTATAGGCCAATTGCGCCAGCAGCTCTGGAAATGCGAACTGCGCCCGCGCCTCGCCGCTCTCGGCCGCGTAGGCGCGAATCTGCTTGTGGCCGACAGCGATCTCGGAGCCGTCGGGCGAAAACGCGCACCGCGTCAGCAGATACTCCTCCACCTTCAGCGAGCGAATCAGTTCCAGTTGAATCATGCGATCTTTCGCGCCACCACCACGCCGTCGCGCAGCGGAAGAATCACCGGCTCGAGGTGCGCATCGGCGTAGAGCTCCCGGTTGAACTGCACAATGGCGCGCGTGGACTCATCGCCGGTCGCAACCGGCGCGGCCACCTTGCCGCTCCACAGCACGTTGTCGGCCACCAGCAGGCCGCCGCGGCGCACGCGGGGCACGGCTTGGCGCAGCGCCTCCGGGTACCCCGGCTTGTCCAGATCAACGAACACGATGTCGAATTCCCCCGGCGTGGCCGCCAGCATGGTCAGTGCATCGCCCTGCAAAATGCGGATGCGTCCCGCCAGTCCCGCGCGCTCGAAGTACCCCCGCGCTTCCTTGGCATTGGCCGCGCTCGAGTCGGTGTAGAAGACTTCCCCGCTCTCGCCCACCGCCGCCGCCCACCACAAGGTCGAGTAGCCGATGGCCGAGCCCAGCTCGAACACGCGCCGCGCTCCCACCAGCTTACACACCAGCGCCAGCGTGCGCGCCACCAGCGGGCCCACGATCGGGATCTGGCGCTCCTTCGCCTGCGCTTCCATGTCCTCGAGCACCGGCCCGCTCGGCGGCAGCAGTCCGTATAGATACGCTTCCACGCCCGGGTCGAGGATCATATCGTCTTGCCCGGCAGCATCTCGAACACCTCGCATGGCGTGCCCGCTTCCCGCAGCCGCCGCTGTAGCTCGGCGGGCGTGCCCGTCAGCACCGGAAACGTCCCGTAATGGTTGGGCACCACCGCGGTCACGCCCAGCAGACGGCAGGCGTGCGCCGCCTCCAGCGGACCCATGGTGAAGAAATCTCCAATCGGCAAAAACGCCACCTCGGGATGATAAATCTCCCCCAGCAGCTTCATATCACCGAACACCGCCGTGTCGCCGGCGAAGTAGGCGCGCAGCCCCTCGGCAAACTCGATGATGAACCCGGCCGGCTCGCCCGTATAAATGCACAACCCGTCCGGCCCCTCGACGCTGCTCGAGTGGTCGGCATGCACCATGGTCACCTTGGCGCCGCCCAACTCGACGGTGCCGCCCTTGTTGCAGGAAATGAGCTGCTCGCGCGCCACTCCCTCATGCGCCAGCCACGCGCCCAGCTCGATCATGCACAGCACTTTGGCCTTGCTGCGCTGGGCAAAGGCGACGGCATCGCTCGTATGGTCGGCGTGCCCGTGCGTGATCAGGATGAAATCGGTCGCCGCCGGCTGCTTCTCGCTCTCCGGACACAGCGGGTTGGGCGTTAGGAACGGATCCAGATAAAACGTCTTGCCGTTCGACTGAATGCGATACGTAGACTGGCCCAGCCAGGTGATTTTCACGCCGTGTGTATTGAACATGTTTTCTCCTCTCCGGTTACGCCAAATCATGGCTGTTACGCCAAATAAAGCCCGCCGTTGACCGACAGCGTCTCCCCGGTGATGTAGCCCGCCCCGTCGCCGGCCAGAAAGCGCACCGCCGCGGCCACGTCGGTGCCCTCGCCGATCCGCCCCAGCGGGATGCGCGCCCGCAGTTGCTCGCGCGCCGCCTCCGGCAGCGCCTCCGTCATGGCCGTGGCGATGAAGCCCGGCGCCACGGCGTTCACCGTGATGTTGCGCGAAGCCACCTCCAGCGCCAGCGATTTCGTCAGCCCGATCAGCCCCGCCTTGGCTGCCACGTAGTTCGCCTGCCCCGGATTGCCGCTCTGCCCCACTACGCTCGTGATATTGATGATGCGTCCCCAGCGCCGCCGCACCATGCCGCCCAGCACCGCCTGCGCCAGAAGAAACGCCGCCGTCAGATTGGTTTCAAGCACCACGTCCCAGTCCGCCCGCTTCATGCGCAGCGCCAGTTGATCGCGCGTCACGCCGGCGTTATTGACCAGAATGTCGCACGCGGCCAGTGGGCCGCCCGCGCCGGAAGCGGCGCGGATCTGCGCCTCTTCCAGGACATCGAGCCGCAGCGCCTCCGCCGCACCCCCGTTCGCCCGGATTTCCCCGACCACCCCGGCCAGCTTCTCCTCATTCCGCGCCGCGCACACGACGTGGATGCCGTCGGCGGCGAGGCCCAGCGCGATGGCCCGCCCGATGCCCTGCGAGGCGCCCGTCACCACGGCGCGCCGGGGCGCGCCCCCGTCCATCGTCCGTGCGCCTTCAGGCACTAGCCAACGCCTCCCGTGTCTTCTCCAGTGAAGCCGCGTCTTCGACGTTCAGGCACACGGCCGAGCGCTCGATGCGCCGCAGCAATCCCGCCAGCACGCGTCCCGGCCCCACCTCGACGAAGTGCGTCACGCCTTTGGCCAGCAGTCCGCGCATCGAGCGCTCCCACTGCACCGGCGAGGTGACCTGCCGGATGAGCGAATCGCGCGCTTCCTCGGCGGCCTCGATCAGTTCGGCATCCACGTTCGTCATCAGCGGCATTTCCAGCTCGCAAAACAGTGTGTTCCACAGGTCCCACTGCAGCGTCTCCTGCGCCGGCGCCATCAGCGCGCAATGAAAGGGCGCGCTCACCGGCAGCGGAATCGCCTTCGCCCCGCGTGCCGCCGTCAGCTCGCAGGCGCGTTCCACCGCCTCCCGGTGTCCGGCGATCACGGTCTGCCCGGGCGCGTTGAAGTTGGCGGCCGAGCACACCTGCCCTTGCGCCGCTTCCGCGCAGGCCGCGCTCACGGCCTCGGCCTCCATCCCCAGGATGGCGGCCATCGCTCCCACCCCGTCGGGCACGGCTTCCTGCATCAGCTCACCGCGGCGCCGCACGGTCTTGACCGCGTCCTTGAAGTCCATCCCCGCCGCCGTGACCAGCGCCGAATACTCCCCCAAGCTGTGCCCCGCCACGTAGTTGGCGTGAATGCCCGCTTCCCCCAGCACGCGCGCGGCGGCAAGCGAAACGGTCAGGATCGCCGGTTGCGTGTTGGCGGTCAGCCGCAAGGTGTCTTCCGGACCCTGAAAACAGAGCTCCGACAGTGGCTCCCCCAACGCCTGGTCGGCGGCGGCGAACACGGCCGCGGCCTCGGGGAAATGCTGTTGCAGGTCGCGTCCCATGCCCACGTACTGCGACCCCTGTCCGGGAAAAAGAAATGCGATCTTGGCCATAAGAGAAGCCGTCAGGACTGCACCGCGCCCGGTGGGACTGGGCCCAGGGTCCCAGCCCCACCGGGCGCAAGCGGGTCGCTCGGCGCCGCCGAGCGGGGCCCCGCGCCGGTCAAAGTCGGCTGCGGCGTTGTCACCGCCGGCGCATCCGGTGGCCGCAACTTTTGGATCTGGCTCTCAATCTGCTGATTGATCGCCCGCTGCGCCGATTCGGCGGCCACGCGGATCGCGCTCTTGATCGCCTTGGCGTTGCTGCGCCCGTGGCAGATGATCACCACCCCGCGCACCCCCAGCAGCGGCGCGCCCCCATATTCGGTATAGTCGAGCCGCTTTTTCAGCGTCAGAAACGCCCCGCGCGAGAGCAGGTATCCCAACCGGCTGGCCCAGGTCCGCGCCAGCTCCTCCTGCAGCGTGCTGCGCACCGTCTCCACCAATCCTTCGCTGATCTTGAGCGCCACGTTGCCGACAAAGCCGTCGCAGACGATCACATCCACGTTGCCGCGGTAAATGTCCCGCCCCTCGACGTTGCCCACGAAATTCAGCGGCAACTGGCGCAGCAGCGCAAAGGCCTCGTGGGTCAGCTCGTTGCCCTTGGATTCTTCTTCTCCGATCGAGAGCAGCCCCACCCGCGGCCCGGCCACCGCGTCCTGGCGGTCGCAGCCCAGGATCACGTCAAAGTACGTCGCCCCCATCACCGCGAACTGCTCCAGGTGATCGGGCCGGCAATCCACGTTCGCCCCCACGTCAATCAATATGGCCGCCCGTCCGCCCGCCGTGGGCACGACCGTCGCCAGCGCCGGCCGCTGCACGCCCTCGAGCGTGCCCAGCATCAGCTTGCTGGTGGCCATGATCGCGCCCGTGTTGCCGGCGCTGACCAGCCCCACGGCGCGTCCCGACTTCACCAGCCGCGCGCACCCATGCACGGACGAGTCGCGCTTGGTGCGCACCGCCCGCACCGCCGTGTCCTCCATGGTGATGACCTCGGAGGCCGGCACAATTTCGATGTTCGCCCGCGCCGCCGCCGGATACGCCGCAAGCGCCTTCTGCAGACGCTCCTCCTGCCCCACCAGCAGCAGCCGGATCCCGTACTCCTTGACCGCCGCCACCGCCCCGGCGACTTCCGGGGCGGGGGCATGGTCGCTGCCCATCGCGTCCAGGGCTATGGTGAGCGGGGTGGACACGGGCGCGCCGCTCTACTTCTTCTCCTTAACCTCGAAGATTTCCCGGTCCTTGTAGTACCCGCAGCGCGGACACGCTCGGTGCGGCAGCTTGCGCTCGTGACAGTTCGGGCACTCCGACAGCGACCCGGCCGTCAGAAAGTCGTGTGCGCGGCGCGTCGAGGTGCGCTGATGGGAATGACGTCGTTTAGGGTTGGGCATCGAAAAAATCTCTCCTCTTCATTTCGTCCCGCCCGCCGGCGGATGCAGCATCTTCAGCGCTCGCCAGCGGTCGTCAGCCTGCGGCGGACACGCGCACGGCCCTGCGTTCAAATTCGCCCCGCAGCGGGCGCACAGCCCCCGGCACTCGGGCCGGCACAGCGGCTGCATCGGCAGCGCCAGCAGGATCTGCTCCCGCGCCACCTCCTCCAAATCCACCCCCTGGCCGGAAAAGAACCCGACCTCGGTATCGCCCTTCTGGATCTCTACCTCGGCGCTGTCGCCGATCACCGATTCCGGCTCGTACAGCAGGTCCACATCCCGTTCCACTGCCATCGGAATCGCTTCCAGGCAACGCGAGCACGACGGCGCGATCTCGCCGTGTACGTGCCCCTGCAGCCGCATCCCCTCCCCCACCAGGCTGGCCTTGCCCTGGAAGCGGAGTTCCCCGGTGATTTCCGGCACCGCCGCCAGCGCCTCGTCCTTCCCTGCCGCCCAGGACAGGGAGAACGGCACCGGGTGCAGCCGCAACTCTTGGACTTCGATAATCCGCACGATGGTTTTGCCTCGCGCGCGCCGGGTTCCTCCCGGCCCGCGATGCTGGTGGGCGCCATAGGACTCGAACCTATGACCTCCGCCGTGTGAAGGCGGCGCTCTAACCAACTGAGCTAGGCGCCCGCTTTCGCCTGCCAAACGACAGTATACAGAATGCTGCCGCGCCGCAACCCGGAGATGCCCCAACCGATTTCCGTTGCCGGGGAACAAAGCCCGGCTACAGCCCGGCCAACGCCGGGGCCCCAAGGCGCTTGCGCCTTGGGGGGCAACGGAAGGGCTCCCCGACTATGGGGCGGCCGCGCCGCTTTACAGTTTCATCAGCACGATCACGAACGTGTACAGCGCCAGCGACTCGATCATGACGATGCCGAAAATCAGGGCAAAGCGCACGTGCGCCACCGCGCCCGGGTTGCGCGCCACGCCTTCGGCCGCGCCCTTGGTGGCCAGGCCCTGGCCGATGCCGCAAATGCCGGAGGCAATGCCCATGCCGATGGCGCCCAGCTTGATGGGCGCGGCCGCGGCCGCGCCTCCTTGCGCCAGCAGAGGCGAGGTGGCAAACAGCAGCGCGCTGAGAGAGGCAAACAGGTACATCAACTTGGTACGCATAATCGCTCCTTGAGAACTGCAATGATTCACCCGCTGGAGGTGGTTCCCGTATGCGCGGGGGCGTTACGGTCTCACGCGGCGGGGTACGACATCGGCCCGCGGTCTCAGTGCTCCTCGGCGGTGGCGCCGGAGAGATAGACCATGGTCAAAACCATGAAGATGTAGGCCTGCAGCAAGGCAATGAACACGTGCAGACCCATGAAGACAATGCCCGCCACCGGCAGCAGGGCGAGAAAAATCGTGGTGATCATTTCGCCCGCGAACATGTTGGCGAACAGACGCACGCTCAGCGACAGAATGCGCGCGAAGTGACTGATGATCTCCAGCGGTATCATCAACGGCGCCAGGAAGATCATGGGGCCGACGAAGGTCTTGGCGTACTTGCCGATCCCCAGCTTCTTCAATCCCACGCCGTGGTAGTAAACGAACGTGGCGATGGCCAGCCCCAGCGTGACTTCAATATCGGCGGTGGGTGATTCCAGGCTGGGCACCAGCCCCATCAGGTTGGCCACCAGAATGAAGAAGAACAGCGTGAACAGGTAGGGCAAAAACCGTTTGCCCCCGTGCCCGATCACCTCTTCGCCGTGCTCGCCCATCGCGTTCCAGCTCAACTCCACCGCATGCTGCGAAGCCGTCGGGTTCTCCACCGACAGCCGCCGTCCCACCCAGGTGGCGAAAATCCCCAGGATGAGCGCCGTCAGCACCTCCAACGCGAAGGTGTTGTTGATCGGCGCCGCCGTGTTGGCGACGGGCACGCCCAGCACATGGAACAACCCATCCACGGGCCCGGCAAAAATCGCGTTCAGAATGTGGGCAAACCAGAGTTGATGTTCAGGCACAGCTCAGCTTTCCAGATGGGGCACCAGGATCAGCCGCAAGCCCTCCGCCACCGCCGCCGCCGGGACCACGAACAGGCCGCCCAGCACCGGCGGAAGAGGGACTAAACGACTGATAAGTATAGCGTAAACGCAGCCCGCCAACAACCCGAAACGCATCAGAAACCGGACCAATCCCCACCGCATCGGCTGCGTCACCGCATTCCCCGCCGCCGCCGCCACCAGCGCGTTGGCCCCGCTGCGCAGCCAGGCATAGTTGACGACGCTAAACCCCGCCCCCAGCGCCACGCCCACGCCCGCCGCCGGCCCCCGCCAGGCGCCCACCGTCACGCCCGCGATCAGACCCAGTCCGATCGCGCCCCAGAAAATGCGCCCCTCGCTGCTGTTCGTATCCAGTCCCACGACTCTCTATGCTACCCCGGCCCTAAATGTCGTAGTAGAGCTGGAACTCGTACGGATGCGGCCGCAGCCGCACCGCGTCCACCTCGTGCTTGCGCTTGTACTCAATCCAGGTGTGGATCACGTCCTCGGTGAAGACATCGCCCTTGAGCAGGAAGTCGTGGTCGGCTTCGAGTGCATCCAACGCGCCATCGAGGGAGGCCGGCAGCGAGGGCACATTCTTCAGCTCCTCCGGACTCAAATCGTAGATGTCGCGGTCGAGCGGCTCGCCGGGATTGATGCGGTTCTCGATGCCGTCGAGCCCGGCCAGCAGCAGCGCCGAGAAGCCTAGGTAGGGATTGGCCGACGGGTCCGGCGGGCGGAACTCG
>JBOGKL010000325.1:0-14456 GCA_050745525.1 Terriglobales bacterium
GGGCCTCGGCTTAGCCGAGGCCCCGTCTTTGTTAGACTGAGAACGTGAGCCGTACTCGAAGTCGCCGTGGGCAAGACGGCTACGCCCTGCTGGTCATTCTGCTGGCGCTGTGCGTGTTGATTATCGGCCTGACGAAGGCCGTCCCTTCCTGGACCACACAGATCCGGCGCGAGCGGGAGAACCGCGCGATTGACCACGCCGAGCAGTACCGTGTGGCCATTCGCCGCTACTACCACACCTACGGACACTATCCGCCCAGCCTGGATGCGCTCGTGCAGGAGGACTCGCGCGGACAACGCTACCTGCGCCGCGAGTTCCTCGACCCGCTCAGCCTGGCCGCAGGCGGCCAGTTCCAGGTGCTTCATTACGGCCAGTCGGCCGCCGATGAGATCGTGGGCCGCATCCCGCCCGCGCTGCAGCGGCAATTGCAGGGCTTTGCCCCTCTGGCCCAGTCCGGCTTGACCGCTCCCGTACCCGCCGCCGGCCTGACATCCCCGGCACAAAACCCTGAGGCGCCAGGCTCGCCCGCGGGGACGCCCAGCGTGTTCGCATCCGGAACGAACGCGAATCAACCCGGCGCGGGCCCAATCGTGGGTGTCGTCAGCCGCGACAAGCAGCCCGCCGTGCACAGCTTCAACGGCTTTGACACGCCCGACCATTGGCAGTTCGTCTACGACTTCGCCACCGATCGTACGCTGCGCCCTGCTACGCCGGGCGCTCCCGGAGCGCCCGCAGCTCCCGGAACGCCCGGAGCCACTCCCACTCCCGGTGCGCCGGCCCTGCCCGCGCCTCTCACCCCGCCCGGCGCCGGTCCCAGCCGCTAGCGCTCAGCGCGAGCAAGGAACTGTGGACGCGGATGCGCGGGTGTAGTCGAAAAACCGCTCCTGCTTGCTGCGCACCATGTGCTCGACGAGCAGAATCGTGGCGTCGAGGTGATAATCGGCCTCGGCGGGCAGCCACAGCCCGGGCCCAAGGCGCTGCAGCTCCAGCAGGAAATTGGCCTGATGAATCGTGGCCACCAGGCCGTAGGCATAGTGCACCGGCTTGGTCGAGTGCAGGCTGATGCGCACCACCTGCTCATCCTCGGCGTCCACGTAAACCTGCCCGCGCGAGTGCAACAGCAACGTCTCCTCGTGGCTGCGGGCCTGGGTCGCCGGATTGGGCACAGCCTCATAGGCCCACGTCATCCGCCCATGCCAGACGATGGCCCTCGGGTTGGTATAAAGGAAATCGCGGGCGAGTCTGGCGAACGGGTAGCTGTGGCCGCCAAACTCCAGCACGCCTAGCGGCGGCGGCTTCCGCTGCCGCTGCGCCGCCGCCCGCGCGCACGCCCGCTGGTGTTCGGCAGTAATCTCGGCGCGGCTGAGCGGACGGATGTCGAGGGCGACGGTTTCGCTCACCGGCCGCCCATGCACGTACCAGGCTATCAGCGTGCGCGCGTCCCGGCTCTGGTCCTTCTGCGTGATGACGTGCTCGCGGTACACGTATTCGCGCAGCGCTGCCTGGCCTTGGGCGAACTTGCGCGTCAGCAGTTGTTCCAGGGCCGCGGTCGGCGCTGGTGCCGAAATGGATCGCGCCTTCGGCTGGGCTTGCTGCGCCCCGAGGGTCGCGGTGAGCAAGAGTGCGCTAATGAGATAGCAGCACGGCTTCGGGAGCCTCGGCCCCCTCTTCACTCTCGTCGGCGTGGCTGCTGGAGTCCACCGGGCGGTAGTACAGACTGTTGGCATCAAGGAAAATTTCGAGAAACGCCGGCCGCTTGAGCGATCCCTGGATAAGGAATTCCGACAGTGGATCTTCGATGTAGCGCTGCAGCGCGCGCCGCAGCGGACGCGCTCCGTAGCTGCGGTCCAGGCACGTCTTGTCCACGATCCACTTCTTGACCTCGACCGTGCAGGTCACGGTCACGTCCCGTTGCGCCAGGTGCTGATTCAATTGCTGCACCAGCAGTTCCACCACCTGGGCCAAGTCGTCCTCGCTCAGCGCGTTGAACAGGATGATCTCGTCCAGCCGGTTGAGGAACTCGGGGTTGAACAGCCGCTTGACTTCCTCGCGCACCATGTCCTCGACGTGGCCCATCGCGGCCTCTTCGCTCGGGCCCTGAAACCCCAACTGCATGCGCTTCTCCATCTGCCGCGCGCCCAGGTTCGAGGTCATGATGATGATGGTGTTCTTGAAGTCCACGGTATTGCCCAGCCCGTCGGTGAGCTGGCCGTCCTCGAACACCTGCAGCAGCAGGTTGAACAGGTCCGGATGCGCCTTCTCGATCTCGTCCAGCAGCACCACGCAGTAGGGTGAGCGCTTGACGCGCTCCGTCAGTTGTCCGCCCTCCTCGTAGCCGACGTAGCCGGGCGGCGAACCGATCAGCTTCGACACCGAGTGCTTTTCCATGTACTCGGACATATCGAAGCGGATCATGGATTTTTCGCTCCCGAACAGGAACGCGGCCAGCGAGCGCGCCACCTCCGTTTTTCCCACCCCGGTTGGTCCGAGGAATAGGAACGAGCCCACCGGCCGGTTCGGGCTCTTCAGTCCCGCCCGGCTGCGGCGAATTGCCCGCGCCAGCGCCGAGATGGACTTGTCCTGCGAAATCACGCGCTTGTGCAGCTCGTCCTCGATGCGGAGAAGCTTCTGCATCTCCTCTTCCTTGACCGCGTGCACGGGCACGCCGGTCCAGCGCGCCACCACGTCCTCGATGTCCTCGCGCGTCACCACACCGGCGACGTTTTCGTCAATCTGGTATTTCTCGCGCAACTGGCGCAGGTTGTCGCGCTCCTTGCGCTCCTCGTCGGAGTAGAACCGCGCCTTCTCGAACTCGTGGTTGGCGATGGAGGCGTTCATGCGGTGATTGATCACCTTGAGCTGCTTCTGCACCTCGGCGATCTCCTCGGGCACGCTGGTCTGGCGCAGCTTCACGCGCGCGCCGGCCTCGTCGAGCAGGTCAATGGCCTTGTCCGGGAGAAAGCGGTCGGGAATATAGCGGCTGGAGTGGAACACGGCGAAGCGCAGCGCCTCGTCGGTATAGCTGACGGCGTGGAACTTCTCGTAGCGGTCCTTGATGCCGTTGAGCACCTGCACCGCCTGCTCCTCGTCGGGCGGCTGCACCTTCACCGACTGGAAGCGCCGCTCCAGCGAGCGGTCCTTTTCGATGCTCTTGCGGTACTCGCCCGGCGTGGTCGCGCCGATACACTGAATCTCCCCGCGCGACAGCGTGGGCTTGAGGATGTTGGCGGCATCGAGCGAGCCTTCGGCCGAGCCGGCGCCCACCAACGTATGCAGCTCGTCAATGAAAATGATGATGTTCTGGTTCTCGATGAGCTCCTTCATGATCGTCTTCAGGCGCTCCTCGAACTGCCCCCGGTACTTGGTGCCGGCCACGATCAGCGAAAGATCCAGCGCCAGAATGCGCTTCTCCGCCAGAAACGACGGCACCTCGCTGTCGGCGATCTTCTGCGCCAGCCCCTCGACAAGGGCCGTCTTCCCCACCCCCGGCTCGCCGATCAGCACCGGGTTGTTCTTGGTGCGGCGGCACAGGATCTGAATCACCCGTTCCAGCTCGTGCTCGCGCCCGACCAGAGGATCGAGCGTGCCGTCCAGCGCCGCCTGCGTCAGGTCGCGGCTGAACTCCACCAGCAGCGAGGATTCCTTGGGCCGGTTCCCGGCCCGGTCCTGCGCGCTGCGCGCCAGTTCCTCGCGCACCTGCGCCAGCCGCAGGCCGCGGTTCTGCAGCAGCTCGGCGGCGAAGCAGCGCTCCTCGCGCAGCAGCCCCAGTAGCAAATGCTCGGTGCCGATGTGCTTATGGCTCAGCCGTTCGGCCTCCTCGGCGGCGTAGTTCAAAATCCGCTTGCACTCGTGGCTCAACGGCAGATCCACCGACGTCGAGCCCTTTTCCCGCGCCGTCGTACGCCCCTCGATCTCCTTGCGGATGGCCTCCAGCGAGGCGTGGCTGCGCAGAAAGCGGTTGGCCAGCGCCTTGTCCTCGCGCAGCAGCCCCAGCAGCAAGTGCTCGCTTTCGATGAACGGGCTGCCGCACTGGCTGGCTTCGTAGCGGGCAAAGAAGATCACACGCCGGGCTTTTTCCGTGTAGCGCTCGAACATAGTCTTACTCGCTGGCTCGGAGGGGGGAAGGTTCCTGGCTGAGGTGTCCCTGGCTGAGACGCAACACGCGGTCGCAGCCGGAGGCCTGGTGATGGTTATGGGTCACGAGCAGCGAGGTCAGCGCCTGCTCGTCGTGCATCCGGCGCAGCAGCGCGAACACCGCCGCGCCCGTGCGCTCATCAAGGTTTCCCGTCGGTTCGTCGGCTAGCAAAAATCGCGGCTCGCCCACCAGCGCCCGCGCCAGCGCCACTCTCTGCTGTTCGCCGCCCGAAAGCTCTCCGGAGCGGTGACCGGCGCGCCCGCCCAGCTCGACCCGCTCCAGCCACTCCAGCGCGCGTGCCCCGGCATCGGCAGTCCGTTCGCCGCGCATGAGCAGCGGCATCATGACGTTTTCCTGGGCGCTGAATTCCGGCAACAGATAGGGTTGCTGCCACACGAAGCCAATCTCCCGATTGCGAAACTCCGCCAAGGCATCCTCTCCCATGCTGGCCAGTGATCTTGATCCGAAGTATACGTCACCGGCGGAAGGCCTGTCCAATCCGCTCAGCACATGCAGCAGACTACTTTTGCCCGTACCTGATTCGCCAACAATGGCCACCATTTCTCCCATTTCCACTTCCAGCCTCAAGTCCTCGAATACCACCAATTCACCGGCACCGGAGGGATACCGCCGTGCCAAGCCTTCGGCCCGCAGTACCACCTCGACCCTCTTGGTTTTAGATGCCCCATCCAGGGCTTCGACTCGCATGATCTATTTTAGATCGCGGGGCTCCCCGTCCGGCTCTGCCACGCGGCCCGCTATCTAAGGTCGCAGGACCGCTGCGCGCTCAGGCGTCACTGGCGCCGGGGCCCCCTCTCCCCGGCTCCGCTCCGCCCATCAACTGCTATGCTTTCCACGTGAGTTTCCCCAGCTTCATCGCTCTGCGCTACTTACAGCCGCGGCGCGGGCGCGGCGTGCTCTCGGTGGTTGCCGCCATTGCCATCATCGGATTTGCCGTGGGCGTGGGCGCGCTCATTCTGGCACTGGGCGTGACCAACGGGTTCCGTGACGCGGTGCAGAGCGAGCTGGTGGGTGCGACCGCCCAGGTGAACTTGCTGCCGCGCATGCCCACTACCATCCCCAACTACCCCGCGCTGCTGACGAAGCTGAGCAAGCTGCCGCACGTGGCCGCGGTAGCCCCGGTGATCTATTCGCCCGGACTGGTCAGCTATGGCGATCAAAGCCACGAGGTGGTGCTGAAGGGAATCATCCCCGGCCAGGAGGAAAAAATCGGCTCGCTGCTGCGCAAGCTTACCGCCGGGAGCATCGAGCCGCTATCGCACGATCCGGCCGGCCACCACCTCCTCATCGGCAAAGCTCTCGCCGACCAGCTTGGCGCCGAGCCCGGAAGCTGGGTGCAACTGTACATCCCCAACGCCGAGTTGACCCCGTTGGGCATGAGCGGCCGCCGCTCGGCGTTCCAGATCGCCGGCATCTTTAATTCCGGCTTCATGGATTTCGACAGCACCTGGGCTTTCACCTCGTTTCAAGCCGCCCAAGCCTTGCATCCTCAGAACCAGAGCGATTGGGCCAGCGACATCGAGTTTCGCCTCGACGATATTTATCAGGCCACCAACGTTGCGCGCGCCGCCGAAGCCGTGGCCGGACCCGCCTACACGACCACCACCTGGATCTCCGAGAATCGGCCCCTGTTTCAGGCGCTCGAGCTCGAACGGCTGGGCACGATCATCGTCATCGGCCTGGTGGTGCTGGTCGCGGCGCTTAACGTCTTCATCATGCTCACCATGCTGGTGCTGGAAAAGCGCAAGGAGATCGCCGTGCTTCTCAGCCTCGGGGCGCGGCATGCGCAGGTCCGGCGCATCTTCATCTACCACGGCGTCTGGATTGCGGCCCTGGGGACGGGCGTGGGCCTCCTCGTGGCCTACCCGCTCGCTTGGGCCGCCAACCGCTTCCAGTGGATCCATATCTCCACGGCCGTCTATCCGGTCAATTACGTGCCCTTTCACGCCCACGCCTGGGATGGGGTGATCGTCGCCGCGCTGGCGCTGGTGATTGCCTGGGCCGCGACCATCTATCCGGCGCGGCGCGCCTTGGCGGTCCTGCCCGCCGAGACCTTGCGTTATGAGTGAGCGGACCCGCGGCCATTGGCGGCTCTGGGTTTCTCATCTGGCCGGCCGCGCCGCGGCCGCGCCCGCCTCGCGCTGGCTGATTCCCTGGTTCGCGCGCCACTACCGCATCCACCGTGAGGAAGCGGTGCGGCCCGATGGCGGCTACCGCAACCTGCAGCAATTCTTCTGCCGCGCCTTGCGCGCCGAGTTGCGCCCCATCGCCTCCGAACCCGGCGTGTTCGTATCTCCCTGCGACGGCATCCTCACCGCCTCGGCCTCGTCGCACAGCGGCCAACTGGTGCAGGCCAAGGGCCACACCTACACGCTCGAGGCTCTGCTCGGCGACGCCGCTCGTGCCCAGCAATTCAGGGGCGGTTCCTACGCCACCATTTATCTGGCTCCAGCCGATTATCACCGCGTCCACGCGCCCGCGGCGGGCCTGGTGCGTGAGGCCCGTTACCTGCCCGGCACCCGCTGGTCCGTGAGCCCGCGTACTGCGGCGCGCGTGCCCAACCTGCTGGCGGGCAACGAGCGCCTCATCACCTACCTCGACACAGCCTCGGGCGCCATTGCCATCGTCATGGTAGGGGCCTGCTTGGTCGGCGCCATCCGGGTCAATTACGATCCCGGCTGGAATGCCGGTCCGGGTCCGCATGTGGCCGACCGGCGGCGCTACGATCCGCCGGCTTCGTTGGCGCGTGGGCAGGAACTGGGACGATTCGAGTTCGGCTCGACAGTAATTCTGCTCACCGCGCCCGGCGTAGCCGCCGGCCTGCTGGCCGAGGCCGGACAACGCGTCCGCATGGGCGCGGCCCTGCTGCGCGTCTTTCCTGCTTCGCCGTCTAATGCCGCCGCAAGCTCGCCAGCAACTCCTCGGCCGGGCGCGTATTGAGCACATCGGCGGCCCGCAGCCAGGCTCGCCGCGCGGTCGTGATCCCGTGGCGCACATTGGCCAGATGCCGCGGATGATGGGCATCGGTCGAGATCACCACCCCCACCCCCATCTGCGCGCAGCGCCGCGCCTGGGCCGCGCTCAGATCCAGCCGCTCCGGCGAGGCGTTGATCTCCATCGCCACTCCCGCTTCCCGGCACGCCGCCAGCACGCGCTCGAAGTCATAGGCGTAGGCCTCGCGGCGCAGCAGCAACCGTCCGCTGGGGTGGCCCAAAATGTCCAGGTTCGGGTTGGCGACGGCGCGCAGTAGCCGCGCCGTGGTTTCCTCCTCCGGCTGGTCGAAGCGCGAATGTATGCTGCCGATCACCACGTCGAGTTGGGCTAATACCTCGTCCTCCAGGTCCAGACGCCCGTCGGCCAGAATGTCCACTTCGACCCCCGCCAAAATCCGGAATCCCGGGTGCGCGCGCTGGAACTCGCGCTCGGCCTCGCGTATCCGCGCCAGGTGCTCGAGCATTCGCGCTTCGTCCAGCCCATTGGCCATGGCCAGCGCCTGGGAGTGATCGGTAATGGCGATGTATTGATAACCGCGCGCGGCCGCGGCCGCGGCCATTTCACCGATGGAGGCGCGCCCGTCGCTCGCGGTGGTGTGCATGTGGACATCCCCGCGCAGGTCCGCTTCTGTAATCAGCGCCGGCAGTGTGCCGCCCGCGGCCGCTTCGATCTCGCCGGCGTCCTCGCGCAACTCGGGTGGAATCCATGGCAACCCGAGTGCGCTGTAGACGCCCTCCTCGTCCTCTCCCGCCAGCACGGCGCCGTCGCTCTCGCGGAACAAGCCGTATTCGTTGAGTTTCGCCCCCTGCTGTTGCGCCAGCGCGCGCAGGTGAATGTTGTGCTGCTGCGAGCCGGTGAAGTACTGCAGCGCGGCCCCAAAGCTGCCGGGTGGCAGCAGCCGCAGATCCATCTGCAGTCCGCCGTGCAACCGTAGCGAAACCTTGTTCTCTCCCTGCGCCAGCACTTCTTCCACGCGCGGCTGTTGCAGAAAGCGCTCGACCGCGCCTCCGCCGCTCGCGGGAAACCCGGCTCCGGCGACGAGCAGGTCCAGGTCGCCGACCGTGTCGCGCCCGCGGCGATACGAACCCGCCGCGGCAAACTGCTCCACTCCCGGCGCCGATTCCAGCAGCGGCTGCACCATCCCCAGCGCTTCTTCGATCTGGTCGCGCCGGAAGCGGCCGCGCATCTGCCGCAGGCTGGCGATCCCGCGCAGGATTTTCGCTTCCGCCTTCTCCCCCATCCGCGGCAACGCGCGCAGTTGGCCCTCTCGTGCCAGCTTTTCCACTTCGTCCAACGTCCCCGCGCCAAAGCTCTGCCAGATCAGGGCCACCGTCTTCGGCCCCAGTCCGGAGACCTGCAGCAGTTCCAGCATCCCCGGCCGGAACCGCGCCAGCAGTTCCCGGTGCAGCGACAATGTGCCCACCTCGACCAGCTCGACGATGTGGCTGGCCATGGTTTTGCCGATTCCCGGCAGCCCGAGCAGACGTTTCGGGTCCCCGCACAGCGCCGCCAGCGGCTCCGGACACGTTTCCACCGCATCGGCGGCCTTACGGTAGCTGCGGATGCGGAAGCTGTCCTCGCCGGCGACTTCCATCAAGTCCGCGGTCTCGCGCAATGCGCGCGCAATTTCTCGATTTTGCATGACATCCCATCGGCCAATGCACGCCGCCCCAGGTTTCCGTTGTATGATTATGCTTTCACCGGAGAGTCGTGTGGCTGACGATTTGACCCAGAATGTGATCACCGTGATCGCCCGCGAGCAGCGCTTGCCGGTCGAATCCATCTCCCCCGACGCGACCTTTGAAGAGCTCAAGATTGATTCGCTGGACGGCGTCAATATCGTGTTTGCGCTGGAGGAAAAATACAACCTCACCATCCCCGATGAGGTGGCACGCGAGATGAAAAGCGTGCGCCAGGTGGTCGAGGCGCTCCGCGCCCAGCTTGGTGCCGCCTCACCATCTCCTGCCTGAGCTGGCCGCCTCCGGCCTATTTCCGCCCATGCCGATGCCCGCCTCGCCCACCATGCGCACCCATGGATGACACGGTCGCCATCACGGGTTTAGGCGTCCTGTCGGCTTCCGGCTGTGACACGGATGGGTTCTGGCGCAATCTGGCCGCTGGCCGCAGCGCCCTGGGACCGCTGACGCGCGTGCCCGGCGACCGCCTGGCGACGCGCGTGGCCGGGGAAATCCGCGACTTCGATCCGGCCTCTGAATTCGGCAAGGAAGGCGACTTGCTCGACCGCTTCGCACAAATGGGCGTCATTTGCGCGCTGCGCGCCCTCAAAGATGCCGGCCTGCCGCCGCGCAGTTCCGACGGCTGGCCCTTTGCTCCCGAACGCGTCGGCGTGCTCACCGGCACCGGCAGGGGCGGCATCTGCACCCAGGATCAGGGCTTCCGCACCATCTACCATGACGGCGCCGCGCGCGTGCACCCGTTTCTGATCCCGCGCACCATGTACAGCGCTGCCACCAGTCAGATCAGCATGGTCACCGGCGCGCGCGGCCCCAGCTTCACCATCTCCACCGCCTGCGCCTCCTCCACGCATGCGCTGGGCGAAGCCTGGCGCATGCTGCGCACCGGCGCCGCCGACATGGTGATCGCCGGCGGCAGCGATGCCCCGCTCACCTTTGGTGTGCTCAAGGCCTGGGAGGCAATGCGCGTGCTGGCCCCAGCCGGGGAGGACCCCAGCCGCGCCTGCCGTCCTTTCTCCCGCGATCGTGCCGGCCTGGTGCTGGCCGAGGGAGCGGCCATGTTTGTGCTCGAACCCATGTCCGCGGCCCGCCGTCGCGGCGCCCGCGTCTACGCCGAGCTGGCCGGCTACGGCGCCTCCGCCGATGCCGGACACATCACCCAACCTTCCCTCGACGGCGCCGCCTCCGCCATGCGCGAGGCCCTGCGCAGCGCCGCTCTCGACCCCTCCGGCGTGGATTACATCAACGCCCACGGCACCGGAACCAAGCTGAACGACGCCACCGAAATCGCCGCCATCCGGCAGGTGTTCGGGCCCGCCGCCGGACGCCTCTCCATCAGCTCCACCAAGTCCATGCACGGTCACGCCATGGGCGCCAGCGGCGCCATCGAGCTGGCGGCCACGCTGCTCGCCTTGCGCCACCAGATCGTGCCCCCCACGGCGAACTACTCCGGGCCCGATCCGGACTGCGACCTCGACGTTACGCCGAATGAGGCACGCCCGCGCCCCTTGCGCGCCGCCCTGTCGAACTCGCTCGCCTTCGGCGGCCTGAACGCGGTGCTCGCCGTGCGCGCCGTCGGCTAGCCGTGGAGGCTCAATAGGTTGTTCCATTGGAGGCCGGAGCGGCTGACGGGTGGTAACAGGCCAGACCAGCATGAGGGCGGCGCCAGTTGTACTGGCGCAGCCAAGAGGGAAGCTCCTGGCTGCGTTCGGCAGAGTTCTGGTAGGAGCGGGCCATAGGCCCATTCGCGCAGTGCGGTTTGGATGAAGCGTTCGGCCTTGCCGTTGGTGCGCGGAGTGTAGGGCCGGATGAAGCGGTGCTTGAGACCGAGGCGGCGGCAGTCGGCGGCGAAAGCAGGGGAGCGGTAGGCAGAGCCGTTGTCGGTGAGCACGGCCCGGCCGAGGCGGGCGTAATAGGCCAGGCTGCGACGCATGAACGCGACCGTGGAGTCGGCGCACTCGTCGGGGGGCAAGTCGGAGAAGGCAATGCGGGAGCGGTCGTCAACGGGGGCGTGGAGATGCTCCCAGCCGATGCCAGCCACGCTTTCGCGGCTCGCCGGTGACGCGATGCGAGGCCCGCACGATCCGGTCCAGTTTTTTGATGTCCCGAAGTAGCAGGTCGCCGGCGGCGGCGTGCTCGTAGCGCTGGACCGGCGGATGTGGGTCCAGTTCGCGCAGACGGCTGAGCCTGAGGCGGCGCAGAACCCGGCTGAGGGTCGAGCGGCTGGGGCCGACGTGCCGGGCGATGCGGTGGCCATTGGCCCGTAGCCAGATGCCGGAGGCAGGGAACTGCCGGAAACGCCCGAAAATATCCCTGGGGCGTGCGATAAGTGATTGATTCCAGAAGAGTGCGTCCGGCCGGCGGTGAAACCACCGGCGGGTGGCTCGCTGCACGCAAATCTTGCCAAAAGTATCTCACGCGAAGCGCCTGAGTTGGAGATTTCAGTCAAAGGGTTGCAGTCGCAGTCGCCTGATGATACACCGCCCTCTCAATCATTAGATCCAAAGGCCGGACCGCACGGTTGTCGCTCAGTAGAATTTGTTTTTATTGGCTCACTTTGCGAGAGATTGTGTTAGCGTAGCCGCGAGGAGGTCGAGCGGCATGCGTCACCGGACAGTGGCAGCCAACTTGCTCTCTCTCTGTCTGTCTCTCGTTCTAGGTAGCGGGCTGGCGGCGCAGACGCTGGCCGGCTACGAGGCGCGGGGGACGGCGACGGTCACGACGGCGCGCGGCCCGCGCACGGGCCGGATCGAGGTCGAGCTGGCGGGGCCGTCCGCGTGCAAGGTCACGCTGGATTTCTCCTCGCCGGCGCGGCGGCGCGTGTATAGCGTCGTATTGAACGGCACGCGAGCGGTGGAAACGGGCCCGGCGCGGATGGTCGAGGCGGCGCCGCTGCCGGAGGGCCCGGCGACCGGCTGCGCGCTGCTGGCGCCCGAGGCGGCGGGTCCCGGCGTCGAGCTGGCGACCGTGCCGGGCACGGCGCGGCTGGGGAGGCTGAGCTGGACGGAGGGGGGCCACGGGCTCGAGCTGAGCTATGCGTACGGGGCGGCGTCGGCGGCGCTGCCCTCCACGATCACCGAGACCGTGGACGGGGCGACGCGGCTGCGGGTGACGTTCAGCTCTATGGCCGCGCACAACTTCCCCGCCTCGACGTTCGCGCTACCGGTGGCCACGGGGGCGGCGCCATGAGGGTCCGGCTGTTGTGCATCATGGCGGTGCTGGCCGTGGCGGCGGCGGGGCAACTGGCGCCATCGCGCTGGAGCAGCTTCAAGACGCTGCCGCACGGAGACCTGGACCGGTCGAACCTGAACCTGCATCTGGAGTTTCCCATATATACGCGGAATACGGGCACGCGGGCGCAGTTGGCCGGCTATCTCGCCTACGACGGGCTGATCTGGAGCAACGATGGTGTCTCGTGGGAGCCGAACCCGTCGAGCGGGTGGCACTTCGAGGCGAACACGGGCGCACGGGTCGAGGAGTCGAGAGAGACCAATGCCTGCGGGGACGATGGAGCGCGGGGCGCGGGCCCCGACATTATTTACGGCACCTACACCGTGATCACCTTCACCTTCATTGCCCCGGACGGGACCACCGCGGACGTGGGCAACTTCGAGACGCACTCGGGCAGCGGCTGCCCGCCCGACATTCTGGGCTCGACCACCACCGTGGTGCAGGCCAGCCGCGACACCTACACGGTCACGACGTACTCGGGCGGCGAGTCCACGGCCTACGATTCCGAGGGCGACAACGTGGACAACGAGTTCGCCGACCCCAGCGGCAACGCCGTCACCGGTTCCACCTCCGGGGGCACGACCACGTACACCGATCCGCTGGGCACGGTGCTGAGCGTCAGCGGCAGCGAGCCGGGAACGGTCAGCTATACGTACACCGGGCCGAAGGGAGCGGCCCAGATCACCGCAACCTACGCGAGCATCAACGTGTCGGCCGACTTCGGCTGCGGGTACACGCCCTACACCGGCACGCTCGATGTGGTGACGGCGTTGAGCTACCCCGGGGTGGGCACGTACACGTTCGGCTACGACAGCGATGGGTTCCTGGAGTCGATCGGACTGCCCACGGGCGGCACGATCAGCTACACGATGCAGCAGGGCTGTCAGGCGATGACCGTGGACCGCTCGGAATCGGTGGACTCGGGCAAGCCGTGGCAGTGGAGCTGGGTGAACAATAACGACGGCACCACCAGCACGACGGAGACCGATCCCGACGGCAACGTCAGCGACTACACGTTCACGGGCGGCATCCTGAGCGAGGTTGACCGCGACCAGGGCAGCACCGCCGTCAGCGCCACGACGATCGCGACGACGGAGGTGAGCGGCACCGTCACCGGGCAGACGGCCACGACGGAGCTGTATGGAAGCACACCGCTCTACGCGACCCACTATGCCGCCTACAATAACTACGGCAAGGTTGTCGGCACCGACACGACGGACTGGGGAACCAGCTCGCCCGGTGGCCCGCTGCTGCGCCAAACCGCGGCCAACTGGACGTTGACGGGCGCCGACGATCAGGAGACCTCGCTGACGGTCTACGGGGCCACGAACGCGATCGAGGCCCAGACGGGTTGGACCTACAACGGCAGCGACGAGGTGAGCTCGATGACGCGGCAGGTCACGGGCTCGGCGGCGCTGACGACCAACTATAGTTACAACACGAACGGCACGCCGGCGAGCGTGACCGCGCCCAATGGCGGCGTGACCACCTACGGCAACTACGCCTGCGGCAGCGGGCTGTTTCCGGGCACGATCCAGTCGCCGGTCGCGGTGGTGAAGACGACGCTGGCGTGGAACTGCAGCGGCGGGGTGCTGACGAGCAGCACGGACGGCAACAACGCCACGACCAGCTACACATACCTGGACCCGGCGAACGCGTGGCGGCCGAGCGCGGTCACCGACGCGGCCGGCGACGTGACCACGCTCACCTACACGCCGGACACGACGGAATCGAGGATGCTGTTCAACGGAGGCAACTCGATCGCCGAGACGCTGACGACGCTGGACGCGCTGGGGCGAGCGGCGATCGTGCAGCACGAGACGGGTCCGGGGACGGGGACGTACGATTCGGTGGAGACGACCTACGATGCGCTGGGGCGGCCCCACCAGGTGAGCGAGCCCTACACGGCGGGGGCGGGGGGCGAGACGAGCGGTCCGTGGGCGAGCACGACGAGCTACGACGCGTATTCGCGGCCGCTGACGGTGATCGGCGCCGACGGGGACGAGGTGGCGCACACGTATACGCAGAACGACGATCTGGTGACGGTGGGGCCGAGCGGGGGAGCGGCGCTCGAGAGCCGGCAGGACCAGTTTGACGGGCTGGGGGAGCTGGAGTCGGTGTGCGAGATCACGACGGCGACGGGGAGCGGGGCGTGCGGACAGACGGAGGCGGCGAGCGGGTTTCTGACCGGCTACGCGCGCAACAGCTACGGGGAGATCACGCAGGTGGCGCAATCGTCAGAGACGCGGAGTTTCACGTATGACGAGCTGGGGCGGCTGACGGAGGCGGTGACGCCGGAAGCGGGGACCACGGCGTACGATTACGGCGCCTCGCCGGACGGGTGCGCGGCGCAGACGGGCAATCTCGCCGAGCGCAAGGAC
>JBOGKL010000326.1:0-2737 GCA_050745525.1 Terriglobales bacterium
CGGTGTTCGGCCGCGAGTTCGCCCGCGCCTACGACGAGCAGGCGCGCAAGCTCTGATCCCTGCCAAGGCGTCACGGCAGATCGGACGTAAGCGTCCCCCCTCGTGGGAGCGGGACAGGGAGGAAAGAGACAAGGAGAGGGAGAGCCCCTGTTTCTCCATAGTTGCTCAAAACTACACCGTAGTGCATTGTAGTGCTATGGCGAGATCGGAATCAAACAGGAACAAAACGGCCCCGGTGAGCGTCCGCCTGGATGCTGGCCTGAATACGCGCGTAACCGCGGTTGCTGCCGCCCTCGATCGGCCGAAGTCATGGGTCATCGAGCAAGCGGTGCAAGACTTTGTCGCGGTACATGAATGGCAACTGGCAGCGATTGATGAGGGAATACGGGCGGCAGACGCCGGGCGCGTCGCAGCCCACGGCGATGTGGCCGAATGGGTGCAGTCATGGGGACGCCCCGATGAACTGCCCATGCCGAAATGCGGATAGTCTGGACGGAGCCTGCCGTTTACGACCTGGCCGCAGCACGAAATTACATCGCACGGGACAATCCGGTGGCAGCCGCCCACCAGGTCGAGCGCGTTCTCGCCGCTGTCGCCGGGCTGCTGCAATTCCCGGGGATCGGACGGCCCGGCAGGAGGACAGGAACCCGCGAACTGGTCATCAACCGCACGCCTTACATCGCGGCCTACCGCTTGCGCGGCGATGTCATCGAAATCCTGCGTGTGATGCACAGCCGGCAGCGGTGGCCGGACCATCTCTGAAAACATGCTTCCCAGGTAGAAGGCCCAGGCATGCGGAGCGAATTCCGCAGCCGAGTCTTCCTGCACCGCAACAGAACCGCCGCGCCGATGCCCCCCTGCAATGCCCTCCGCCTGCGGCCCCTGTGCAATAGAACATACTGGACCCGGCCAACCTCGTGTATAGAAGGTGACGCCGGGCACGCGCGCAGCAGCGGATACGGCGCTTCCATGAACCAGGGCCCGGTGGGCAAATAGCGCCGCCGACGGGGGAGATAGAGCAATATGGGTCGATGGCTTCCCGGGACAGCGGCGCTGGCCCTGCTTGCTGCACTTGCCGGTTGCTCGCCGCCACCGCCGCCGCCACCGACTGTGGTCAACCTCACCCTGACCGCGACCAAGGACGTGAACCCCAACGCCGGCGGCCAGGCGGCACCGGTCGCCGTCCGCGTCTATCAGCTTGAATCGACCAGCACCTTCGACAACGCCGAGTTCTTCCCGCTGTTCAACGACGACAAGACCGCGCTCAAGACCGCGCTGGTCGAGCGCGATGACTACATCCTGGCGCCCGGCGCGACCAAGACCGTGACGCTCAAGCCCAAAGACCAGGTGACGGCCCTCGGCATCTTCGCCGCTTACCAGAATTTCCAGCAGGCCAAGTGGCGCGCCGACGTGGCCGTGCCCGCGCACAAGACCACCACGGTCACCGTGACCTTCGCCAAGGACGGCATCACCACGAAGGCCAGTCCCTGACATGGGTTGGGAAAACAAGGTCGTCTGGACGGAGGGCCTGTTCCTCCAGCCGCAGCACTTCCAGCAGCAGGACCGCTATGTCGAGCGCCTGGTGCGCGGCAGTACCGCCGGGCTGCGGCCGTTCGCCTATGGACTGACCCAGCTCGAGTTCGACGCCGACCTGCTGACCCTGGGCAAGTTCGCCCTGCGCACCGTGGCCGGCATCTTCCCCGACGGCACACCGTTCAACGCCCCCGGCGACGTGGACCACCCGCAGCCGATCGACGTGCCGGAAAGTGCCCGCAACAGCATCGTTTACCTGATCCTGCCGACCCGCCAACCCGGCGGAGCCGAGGCCGCGCCACCCGACCGGGTGGAGACCATCGCCCGTTTCTCGATCTATGAGCATGAGGCGGCCGATACCAATGCCGGCTTCCAGAACACCGCCGTCCTGCCGGTTGGCAAGCTGCGCCTTCGTTACGCCCTGGAACACGAGGCGCGCGAGGGCTTCACCGGCATCGGCTTGGCGCGCATCGCCGAAGTCCGCTCCGACAAGAGCGTGCAACTGGATGAATCCTTCATTCCACCACTGCTGCTGACCAGCGCTTCGCCCACCCTGGCGGGGTTTGTCACCCAACTGCAGGGCCTGCTCCACCATCGTGCCGAGGCACTGGCCGGCCGCGTGTCGGAAACCGCTACGCGCGGCGCCGCCGAGATTGCCGACTACCTGATGCTGCAGCTTTGCAACCGCTACGAGCCGCTGTTCACCCACCTGGCGGGTACCGTGAACCAGTTGCATCCGGAGGCTCTGTACCGGACCTGTCTCAGTCTGGCCGGCGAACTCGCCACCTTCACGGAAAGCCGCAAGCGGCCGGTGGCCTTCTCCACCTACCGGCACGACGATCTGCAGGCGACCTATCGCCCGGTGATGTCGGCGCTGCGCCAGTCGCTCTCCGCCGTGCTCGAGCAAAACGCCATCCCGATCCCGTTGCAGGAGCGCAAGTTCGGCATCCGCGTCGGGCCGATCGCTGACCGCACCCTGGTCGGCAACGCCACCTGGGTGCTGGCGGTCAAGGCTCAGATGCCGGCAGAGGCGCTGCGCCGCGGCTTCCCCAACCTGGCGAAGATCGGCCCGGTCGAACAAATCCGCGAACTGATCAACGTCGCCCTGCCCGGCATCGGCGTGCGCGCCCTGCCGGTCGCGCCGCGGCAACTGCCGTACTACGCCGGCACCACCTATTTCGAACTCGACCGCAGCAGTCCGTAC
>JBOGKL010000327.1:0-23170 GCA_050745525.1 Terriglobales bacterium
CCTATACCCAGGCGGGCACGCTCTACGCCGTGGATGCGCGCTTGCGCCCCGGGGGCCGGGAAGGAGAACTGGTGCAGACCCCCGCCGGCCTGCGCCAATACTTCGCCGGGCGCGCCGGGGCGTGGGAAGCCATGAGCTATCTCAAGGCGCGCACCGTGGCTGGAGAAGACGCTCTGGGTGCGGCCGCGCTCGAGGGCATTCACGAATCGTTGCGCCGGCATTTTGCCGGGCGCGCGTTTGGCCTCGAGCTGCGCGCCTTGCGCGAGCGCATCGAGCGCGACGGGCGGCGCGGCCACTGGGGTCTCAAAACCGCCGCCGGCGGATATTACGACGCCGATTTCCTCCTCTCGCAGCGTCTGTTGGTCGAAGGACGAACCCCTCCGCCCGCTCCCGGGTTGAGCGGGTGGGCCCGCGCCCTCGGCCACGAGGAATTGGCCGATCTGGTGACGTATTTGCGGGCTGCCGACCATGCCTTGCGCGTGGCCACGGGCAAAGCTGGATCCGCCATTCCGGCCGCCGGCGCCGCCGTCGCGCGCGCTTGGTCATGGCTGGAGCGAATCCGCCCGGCGCTTCCGGATGTGGCGTGTACAGCCGCGACCGTCCCGGAACGCCTCGAGGCCGCGCGGGCGCGCGTGCGTATCCTGTATCAAGCGTTGCTATAGTTGCCACGCGCGCCGCAAGGCGATGGGGAGGACGCGAGTGAGACTGCTTTTTCCGCTACTATATTGGTTCGGGCTCATTTTGGCGCTGGTCGGCGTGGGTTTGCGCTTCTGGGCAGGCTCGCAGCTTTGGGGAGTGGATTTGGCCGCCGCGGGCGTGCTCGTGCTGCTCGGAGCCCGGGCCGCGCAAGCGATGCGCCGGCGCCTGCGGCCGCGGCCCGCCGGAAGAGTTGGACACAAGGAGAACGATGCGCACCTATAACGGAAGCCAAGTGCCGCGCGGCGACACGATCCAGGCCGCTCACGGCAGCTTCATAGTTCCCGATCACCCCATCATTCCCTACGTCGAAGGCGACGGCACCGGCCCCGACATCTGGCGCGCCAGCCGCCCGGTGTGGGACGCCGCCGTCGAGATCTGCTACGGCGGCAAACGCGCCATCTCCTGGTTCGAGGTGTTTGCCGGCGACAAGGCCTTCCAGCGCTTCGGCGAGTGGCTGCCGGAAGACACGGTGCAGGCGGCGCGCGATTTCCGGGTCGCGATCAAGGGGCCGCTGACCACTCCCGTCGGTGGAGGCATCCGCAGCCTGAACGTCGCTCTGCGGCAGAAGATGGATCTCTACGCCTGCGTGCGCCCGGTGAAATACTATCGCGGCGTGCCCTCGCCGGTGAAAGACCCCGAGGCCATGGACGTCATCATCTATCGCGAGAACACCGAGGATGTTTACTCCGGCATCGAGTTCAAGGAAGGAACCGCCGAGGCGCAGCAGTTGATTCAGTTCCTGCAGGACAAATTCGGCAAGACCGTGCGCGCCGACTCCGGCGTCGGCATCAAGCCCATCTCCATCACCGGATCGAAGCGGCTGGTGCGCCAGGCCATCCGTCACGCCATTGAGCAGAAACGCACGGCGGTGACGCTGGTCCACAAGGGCAACATCCAGAAGTTCACCGAAGGGGCGTTCCGCGATTGGGGTTACGAGGTTGCGACCCAGGAATTCCGCGAGCACTGCATCACCGAGGCGGAACTGTGGGCCGATCCCTACCAGGGGAAGCTGCCTGGGGGCAAGATCCTGGTCAACGACCGCATCGCCGATTCCATGTTCCAGCAGTTGCTGCTGCGGCCGCGGGACTACCAGGTGATCTGCACCACGAACCTGAACGGGGATTATCTGTCCGACGCCTGCGCGGCGCAGGTGGGCGGATTGGGGCTGGCGCCGGGGGCGAACGTGAGCGAGGAGTACGCGTTTTTCGAAGCCACCCACGGCACCGCGCCCAAGTACGCCAACCAGGACGTGATCAATCCCGGATCGCTGATCCTCAGCGGGGTCATGATGCTGCACGCGCTCGGATGGCACGAGGCTGCCGAGCGCGTCGAGGCGGGCATCGCCGCCACGATTCAGCAGAAGCGGGTGACCTACGATCTGGCCCGCCAGATGGAGGGCGCGACCAAGCTCAAGACGAGCGAGTTTTCCGCCGCCATCATCGCCAACATGAGGAACGCTTAAACCAAGAGCCCAAACCGGGTAGAAGAGGGGAGAAGGGAAGAGCAATGCGTAAAAAGATTACCGTCGTCGGCGCCGGCAACGTGGGCGCCACCACCGCCCACTGGCTGGCGAACCGCGAGATCGCCGATGTCGTGCTGACCGATATCGTCGAGGGCATCCCGCAGGGCAAGGCGCTCGATCTGCGCGAGGCCACGCCCATCATCGGCAAGGACGTGGCTATTACCGGCACCAACGACTACGCCGACACCGCGAACTCGGACCTGGTGATCCTGACCGCCGGGCTGGCGCGCAAGCCGGGTATGAGCCGCGACGACCTGCTCAAGAAAAATCTGGCCATCATTCAAAGCTGCGTGACCGAGATCGTCAAGCACTCACCCAATTGCATTCTGCTGCTGGTCACCAATCCGCTCGACGCCATGGCGCAGGCCGCCTACCAGCTCAGCAAATTCAGCCGCAATCGCGTCATCGGCATGGCCGGGGTGCTCGATTCGGCGCGCTTTGCCACCTTCATCGCCATGGAGTTGGATGTCTCCGTCGAGGACGTCAACGCCTTTGTGCTGGGTGGGCACGGCGACACCATGGTGCCGCTGCCGCGCTATACCACCGTGGCCGGCATCCCCATCACCGAGCTCATGGACGCGGCCACCATCGAGCGGCTGGTCAAGCGCACGCGCGGCGGCGGCGGGGAAATTGTGCAGTTTTTGAAGAGCGGCAGCGCCTACTACGCGCCTTCGGCCGCGGCCGTGCAAATGGCCGAGGCCATCCTCAAGGACAAGAAGCGCATTCTGCCTTGCGCGGCCTACCTGGAAGGCGAGTACGGCATCCAGGGCGTGTTCGTCGGCGTTCCCTGCAAGCTGGGGGCGCGCGGCATCGAACAGGTCATCGAGGTAAAGCTGAGCGCCGCGGAGAATGCGGCCTTGCAGAAATCCGCCGAGGCGGTGCGCGAGTTGGTCGCCGCCATGGGCGCTTGATTCAGAGAACCGGAGCACAATATGAATCCCGTGGAACGTCCGAAAGCAACCACCATGCGGGGCAACCCGCTGACCTTACTGGGCCCGGTGCGCAAGGCCGGTGAACCCCTGCCCGATTTCACGCTCGTGGACAATGCCCTCAAGCCCGTGAAGGCATCAGACACGGCGGGCACAATCCGCATCATCAGCGTGGTCCCGTCGCTCGATACGCCCGTGTGCGACGCCCAGACGCGACGCTTCAATGAGGAAGCCAGCAAGCTGGGCGACAAGGTGCGCGTGCTGACGGTCAGCATGGATCTGCCCTTCGCGCAGAAGCGCTGGTGCGGTGCCGCCGGCGTGGATCGGGTGCAGACGCTGTCGGATTACCAGACCGGCTCGTTCGGGCTGGCCATGGGCACCCTGATCAAGGAGCTGCGCCTGGAGTCGCGCGCCGTCTTTGTGGTGGACGCGGAGGGGACCATCCGCTACGCGGAGTACGTCCCGGAAATCGCCGAGCACCCCAAGTACGACGCCGCCCTCGAGGCCGCGCGCGCGCTGGCGGGCTAGCGCGTCCCTACTTGCTGCGCACTTCGATCCTGACGTTGCGCAGGACGGCGGGGTACTCCGGCTCGTCGGTGTACCCCTTCTTGCGCGGTCCCAGGGAGATGGCCTTGGCCACATCCAGGCCGCGCACGATCTGGCCGATGATCAGGAACCCCTCCTTGTCGAGTGTGGGCACCGGCTCCAGGGTGAAGAAAATCTGCGCTCCGCGCGAAGAGGCGTCGCCGGCGACCTGCGCCAGCGCCATGCGGCCCGGGCGGTCGAACTTCAAGCCGTTCTTTTCGAGAGGCAGTTGGTAGCCGAGCGTGCCCGTGCCGTCGTTGAGCAGGTCACCGGTCTGAATCATGGAGCCGGGAATGGTACGGAAAAATAGCAGCCCGGTGTAAAACGGCGCCGACGAGAGCATGTTGGTGAGCGGGCTGCGATAGGGCTGCTTGCCTTCGGCCAGGGCGATGAAGTTGCCCACCGCCTTGGGCGCCTGTTGCGGAAAAAGCTGGGCGGTAAAGCTGCCCTTGCTGGTGATAAACACGACGTAGGTGCCGGGCCCCAGCGCCGCCGCCGGCGTGGCCGCTTTGTGCGGCGCGCGCCGTTGCGCCTGGAGCGCGAGGGCGCAGGCCAGCATCATGAGTGCCGCCAGAACAGGGCGGGTTGCACGAGCGCGCATAGTCTCTCCTCGCCCCGATTATACCCAGAGACTCCGCGGATGCAAGTACAGCTTGAGGTCAGTCGAGCGTCAGCGTGTCCAGGCTGTAGCCGGAGGGGGAGACGCGGATCAGCAGACGGCTCAGTGGATACCCGGCGGCGGTTTCCTTGCGCACCACCGGCTGCAGGATCTGCATGAACTCCTCGTCTTCGGCGCTGAAGGTGACCAGGAAGTTGCGGTTGGGAATGGCCACCAGAAATTCGTCGGTGTGCAGCAGCTCGGATGCCCGCTCCTGAAACTGCGGCGCCAGCACGAAGGCGGCCTTGTGTCCGTGCGCCATCTCGACGTGGAAGGCGCGGATGGAATCCTGAATGGTCCAGGCCACCACGGTGGCGTCGTTCCACAGCCGGTCGAGGTTTTCCAGCGCGGCCGCGAGCACGCACTCCTCCGCGATGTCCCAGGCCTGCAGATGCTCGGTCGCCAGCCAGATGTCGAAATCCCCGCACGTCAGCACATAGCCGACTTCCCCCGCCAGCGGATAAAACAGCGGCCGTTGCTGGCGCTTGACCAGACCCGAGGTGATCAGCTTGGGGTAGATCAGCCGCCGCGCGCTGTCCCAATCCGCCGGCACGCGGTGCTCGATCGTCCCCACCACGCGCGTCAGATACGTGTCCATGTCGAACAACTCCCCGTTCTGGCAGAAGGCGGCCCAGGCGCGGCTCAAGCGCAGACGATGCGCCGTCGGGCGCCCGGAGGGGGAGCGCAGAATCGCAATTTCCAGTTGTCCGGCTTTGAGGAATCGGGCTTGCGGATACAAATGCTGCAACCGGAGCAGCGCGCTTGCCTCGAACTCGTCGCGTGTCATTGCCCTTGATGATAACAAGAATTAATCAGGACGCTGGGGCGTACCTAGGGCTGCTTCCCGGCGCGCATCAACGGGGGCGCAGTTGAATCGCGCGCTGCAGCCGGACGGTAAGATGGCTGCCCGGATTGAGCACCAGATGCCGGCGCCGCACCAGCCAAATCCCCACCGCGACCGCCGCTCCCAAGCCCGCGCCCACCGCCGCGCCTTCGCCTCCGGCCAGCACCGCGCCCCCGATGAAACCGGCCGCGGAGCCGATCTCTGTATGGTGGACATCGGTGGCCAGCATCCCGCGCGGTTCGCGCAGCATGCCTTCTGTATCCACACGCGCCGGCGAGTGCGCATCGTTCTGGATCACCTCGGCGCTGATGCTATAGCGGGCGCCGTTGGGCAGCGTCAGCAGGTCGGGTTTGAGCAGAAGCTCGGATTGGGCCACCGAAGGCCGGGCGTCCGTGACGTGCATCACGTGGCCCTCCAGGATCGAGCCGGCGGGAATGACGTCGCGTCCCTCGTAGTACACCGACGTCATCACGCGCGCGGCAAAGCCGTCGCCGATGCCGTTGTACTGCGTGTTCAGGCGCGTCTCCAGTTGCAAGGCGATCGGCGTGCCCGCCGGGACTTCTGTCGCTGCAGCCGCCACGGGCGCGGGCGCAGGCTTGGGCACGACTACGGCCGGGGCCACGGGCGGCGCCGGAGGACGAACCTCGGTGTGCGCCTCCGGTTGCGCCTCCGGTCGCGCCGCTGGTATCACCACCGGCCGCGTCGCGAAAACGCGTGCTGCTTCGGTTCCGGGCGCCGGAATGTCGGTGACCGTGGGCCCAGGCGTTTGTGCCTGCGCCAGTACAACGGTGAACGCTAGCGCGGCGGCGATCACGAGCGGAGCGGTTCGCTTCATACCTTCAGCATAGGCCGGGAACACGGAACGCAAGCGGAATTTCCCCGCCCGACTCGCACCAGTAACCCGGAGGCAAGGGTTGAATTGGCCAAGGTGCGCGGCGTATGCTGAAGCTTCGCCTTCCGCAGTTCAGCTAGGAGAAACGTGTGTCCACTATTGATGTGCCGATCAAGGCACTGAACCAACGCAGCTACGGCGAGACGATGCGCCAGGATTTCTGGTGGCTCGTGCCCACGCTGACGTGTCTGGGGTTGGGGTGCTTCGTCGTCTACTCGACCTGGGCCGCCTTCCAGGGCGACTTCTTCCGCTTCGGGCCCTATCTGTCGCCCATGTACTCGCCGGTGCTGCTGACGTGGCCGCGTCCGGACTGGTGGCCGTTCTGGATTCCGTTTTCCGCCTCGCTCGTCATCTTGTGGGCGCCGGGCGGCTTTCGCGTCACTTGCTACTACTATCGCGGGGCCTACTATAAGGCCTTCTGGTCGGACCCGCCCAGTTGCGCCGTAGGCGAGCCGCGCAAGCATTATTGGGGCGAGCGCAAGTTCCCGCTGCTGCTGCAGAACATCCATCGCTATTTCTTTTACATCGCGCTGATCTTCCTGGTGATCCTGGCGCACGATGCATGGAATGCCCTGTGGTGGCAGGTGAATGGGCACACTGTTTTCGAGCTGAATCTGGGCACCATCATCATGATCCTCGACCCGATTCTTCTGGCCGGCTACACCTTCGGTTGCCATTCCCTGCGCAACCTGATTGGCGGCCGTAAAGACGTCATGGCCGGCGGCCAGCGCAAGGCCTACGGCTGTGTCAGTTGCCTCAACGGCGCGCACATGAAGTGGGCCTGGGCCAGCCTGGTGATGGTGATGTTCACCGATGTTTACGTTCGCTTGTGTGCCATGGGCATTTGGCACGACGTGATGATCTGGAGAGTTCACTAAGATGCCGGGCTACACAACGCACGAATTCGACGTTCTGGTCGTGGGCGCCGGCGGCGCCGGATTGCGCGCCGCCATCGAGGCCTCCGCGGCCGGAGCCAAGGTCGGGGTCATAACCAAGTCGCTGCTGGGCAAGGCGCACACCGTCATGGCCGAAGGCGGCATGGCGGCTTCCATGGGCAACGTGGATGATCGCGACAACTGGCGCGTCCATTTTGCCGATACCATGCGCGGGGGCGCCTACCTCAACAACTGGCGCATGGCCGAACTCCACGCCAAGGAAGCTCCGGCGCGCGTGAAGGAATTGGAGGCCTGGGGGGCGATCTTCGACCGCACCAAAGAAGGGCTGATCATGCAGCGCAATTTTGGCGGACATCGTTACCCGCGCCTGGCGCACGTGGGCGACCGCACCGGGCTGGAGATGATCCGCACGCTGCAGGATCACGGCATCCATCAGGGCATCGAATTTCACATGGAAACCACGCTGCTCACGCTGCTCACCAGCGGCGGGCGCTGCGTCGGCGGTTTTGGTTACGAACGCGAGCACGGCCGTTACATGCTCTTCCTGGCCAAGGCCGTGGTGCTGGCCACCGGCGGCATCGGGCGCGCCTACCAGGTGACGAGCAACAGTTGGGAGTACACCGGCGACGGGCAATCGCTCGCCTGGCACGCCGGTGCGGCCCTGCGCGACGTCGAGTTCGTGCAGTTCCATCCCACCGGCATGGTCTGGCCGCCCAGCGTGCGCGGCGTGCTGGTGACCGAGGGCGTGCGCGGCGAGGGCGGCGTGCTCCGCAATAACCAGGGACGGCGCTTCATGTTCGACGATGTGCCGGAGAACTACCGCAGCTCGACGGCCGACAACCCCGAGGAGGGCTGGCGCTACACCCAGGGCGACAAGAACTCGCGCCGTCCGCCCGAGCTGCTCACCCGCGATCACGTGGCCCGCTGCATCCGCCGCGAAGTGATGGCGGGGCGCGGCAGCCCGCACGGGGGTGTGTTCCTCGACATCGCCTGGATCAAGGAAAAGCTGCCCAACTCGGTCGAGCACATCAAGAAGAAGCTGCCCAGCATGTATCACCAGTTCAAGCAGCTCGCCGACCTCGATATCACCCAGCAGCCCATGGAAGTCGGCCCGACCACGCACTACTTCATGGGCGGCATCCAGGTGGAAGGCGATACGCAGATGACCAACGTGGACGGCCTGTTCGCCGCCGGCGAATGCGCCGCCGGACTGCACGGCGCCAACCGCCTGGGCGGCAATTCGCTCTCCGACCTGCTGGTGTTCGGCAAGCGCGCGGGCGAGCATGCCGCCGCCTTTGCCCGCGAACATGCGGCGGCCGGCGCCGCGGGCCTCGGGGATCAGATCGAGGCGGCCATCGCCGGCGCCGAAGCGCCGTTTGAGCGCGGCACAAGCGGCGAGAACCCGTTCACCCTCCAGCACGAATTGCAGGCCACGATGCAGAAATGGGTGGGCATTGTCCGCACCGGCCCGGAAATGGAGCAGGCCCTGGAGGCCATTGCCGTCCTACGGCGGCGCGCCGAACGTGTCGGCGTGCCCGGCAACAAGGAGTACAACAACGGCTGGCACACGGCCCTGGATCTGAGCAACCTGCTCACGGTGGCCGAACTGGTTGCCCGCGCCGGGCTGGAGCGCACCGAGAGCCGCGGTGGCCATTTCCGCGAGGACTATCCGGCCAAGGAGCAGGCCTGGGAAGGCATGAACCTGGAGTTCCGCCGCGGTGCGAGCGGGGAACTGCAAATGCGCAAAGTGCCTGTCGCGCCCATGCCGGAAGACTTGCGCCTGGCAATCGAGGAGAATAAATAGAGATGGCTTCGGCAACCCAGACCGCACCGCCGCAATCCCAGGACGGCATTTCCACCGCCGGGGCCGCGCAACCCCAGTCGGCCACCTTCCGCATCTGGCGCGGTGCCGACAATCAAGGCGAGTTTGTCGACTTCAACACCGAGGTGCAGGAGGGTATGGTCGTGCTCGACGCCGTGCACCACATCCAGGCCACCCAGGCCACCGACCTCGCCGTGCGCTGGAACTGCAAGGCCGGCAAGTGCGGCTCCTGCTCGGCTGAAATCAACGGCATGCCCAAGCTCATGTGCATGACCCGACTCAACTCGCTCGATTTGACCCGGCCCGTCACCATCGAGCCCATGCGCACCTTCCCGCATGTGAAAGACCTGGTCACCGACGTGGGCTGGAACTATGCTGTCAAAGAACGCATCCAGCCCTTCCAGATCAAGCCGCCCGAGGCCGACGGCACCTGGCGCGAGCAGCAGGCCGACGTAGATCGCCCGCAGGAGTTCCGCAAGTGCATCGAGTGCTTCCTCTGCCAGGACGTCTGCCATGTCCTGCGCGATCACCACATGCACGATCAGTTTATCGGGCCGCGCTTTTTGATCCACATTGCGCAGTTGGAGATGAACCCGCTCGATCAAGGAGATCGGCTGCAGGAGCTCAAGGATAGCTTTAACATTGGCTACTGCAACATCACCAAGTGCTGCACCAAGGTCTGCCCGGAGGGGATTCACATCACCGACAACGGCATCATCCCCTTGAAGGAGCGCGTCGTGGACCGCTTCTACGATCCGCTGGCGCGGCTGAAGCACAAGCTCAGCAAGAAAAAGCAGCCGCGCTAGGCACAGTCGCGGGGTAGAACGTGGAGATCGTCTTCAATGGCCGCCGCGTGGACGTCGCCGCCGCGACCGTGGCCGACCTGCTGGCAGAGTTCTCGGTTTCTCTCAACCGCATCGCCGTCGAGCACAACCGCGTGCTGCTGCCACGCAGCACCTGGGCGGAAACCCGCCTCGCGTCCGGCGACAGCGTCGAGGTGGTGCAGATGGTCGGCGGCGGCGCCTAATGCCGGAACCGGATGGAGACCGCATCGCGCGCCATGCCCACGCTGTCGCGCAGCATGCGGATCTTCGCCCCTTCCGCGTGCGACCACACCACCGGAACCTCCTCGATGCGGTATCCCTTGCGGCGCGCCAGAAACAGCAGCTCCGGGTCGAATCCCCAGCCTTCAATGTGCTGCTCGGGGAAGATGGCCTCGGCGCTGGCGCCGGTGAACAACTTGAAGCCGCACTGCGTGTCCACGTAGGGCAGGCCCAAGCCCACCCGCACCATGCGGTTGAACATGCGTCCGGCGTTCTCCCGGAACCAGGACTGATGCGCGCGGATGAGATCACGGCGGCGCCGGCTGCCGATGGCGATATCGGCGCCGCGGTCGAGCGCGGCCTCGAGTTTCCCCAGCTCCTCGATCGGCGCCGAGAGATCGGCGTCGGTGAACAGACGGCGCTCGCCGTGGACGGCTAGCATGCCGCGGCGGACGCTGTATCCTTTCCCGCGGTTGCCGGGATTGCGCAACCGCTCCCAGACGATGTTGCCACCCGCGGCCGGCAAGGGCAGCGTGCCGGTGGCGTCGCTTGAGCCGTCATCCACGACCAGGATTTCCACCGCCCGCGCCTGCGCCCGGAAATAGGCGTCAAGCGCCGCCAACGTCGCCGGCAGACGCGCGGCTTCGTTGAAGGCGGGTATGACCACGCTCAGGTCAAAGCGCATGAGGAACCAGCGTACACCATGCGCCCGCGCTAATTGTGTTTTCGCTGGCTTTCCACTTGGTGCAGAAACGTGTCGAGAATCGCCGTGTCCCACCACTGGTGCGCGGCCTCCTCGAGCAACACCGCCTTGGCTTTTTCGTGCGGCCAGGCGGGCTTGTAGGGCCGCTCGGTGGTGAGGGCGTCGTAGGCGTCGGCCACTTGCAGCACCCGCGCCAGCAGCGGAATCTGCTCTCCGGCCAGGTGGTCAGGGTAGCCGCCTCCGTTCCAGTGCTCGTGATGATGGCGGATGATGGGCAGCACCCGCTGCAGCGTGCGCAAGGGCCGGCAGATGACCTCGCCCGTCTCCGGGTGGCGGCGCATGATCTGCAACTCGGCCGCGTCGAGCGGCCCGGGTTTGCGCAAGATATTGTCGGGCACGGTGATCTTGCCGATGTCATGCAGTACGCCCCCCCGCCGCAGGGCGACGATATCCTCACGGTCGAGTCCGAGTGTGATGCCCAGCGCGGCCGCCGCATCGGAGAGGCGCTGGCAGTGGCCCTCGGTATAGGGATCGCGCGCCTCCACGCCCAGGGCCAGCGAAAACAGCACGGTCTCGGCGTTTTCCAGCTCGTCGGTGAACTGCTTCAGCTTCAGCAAGCTCTGCACGCGCGCGAACAGTTCCTGTGGATCGGCGGGCTTGTTCAAAAAATCGTCGGCGCCGGCCTGGATGCCGAGCAGCTTCGACTCACGGTCGGTGAGGCCGGTGACCAGGATCACCGGAATCAGCCGCGTCGCCGGGTCTTCCTTCAGCTCGCGGCACAGCTCAATGCCGTTGGTCTGGGGCATGATCACGTCCAACAGGATCAAATCCGGCGGCGCCGCGGCGATCTGCGCGCGCGCCTCGGCGGCCGAGGCGGCCGTCGCCACCGCGTAGTGCTGATGGTTCAGCATGGCGTCGGTCAGCTCGCGATTGGCGGCATCGTCATCCACTACGAGAATACGGAACTCGCGTCTGCCGAAGTTGGCTGCACCTAGGGGCATCATCGTTTAGATGAGCCGACGGGCCTGATTCGCCGCGACTAGCGTCGCATTTTACGGTTTTGCCGCGCCGGCAAGCTGGAACGTGCACGATATCCGACCCGTGGATGCGGCTTCGGTGTCTACGGGTTGCGCATCGTCGGCGGGGACGGCCAAAATCCGCCCATTGAGCAGCAGGTGCAGCAAGGCAGCGCGAATTTCAGCCTCAGTATGGCGCTCTTCGTAGTGTCCCCCGGCGACCGTATTGAGCAGCGTCACGATGGCCACGTAGTCCACCGGTTCGCCGGCATGGGCGGCCAGCAGCAGCACGATCTCCTCACCGCTGTCGGGCACCGTTACTCGCCGATCAGAATGGCGGCGGAGAGCACCGTGGTCCACAGGCCGCGCTTGTCGCCCACGGCGGACTGGCTGATGTTGATGGTGCGCACGATCTTGTTCGAGATGCGGTAGATTTCCTTCTTTTCGTCCCAGGAGCGGTCCGGATCGAAGTCCACATCAAGCGTGGTGGCGAGCATCTCGGCCGCCAGTTCCTCAGCATACTCGCCCGCCTGCTGCTCCGTCTCGCCGAAGGAGTGATGCTCGGAGAGGTAGCCGTAGGCGTTGCGGTCGGCCGGCAGCGCCAACCCGATCGAGGCCGCGATCAGCCGGTGGGGTTCGCGCGTGGAGTTTTCGCTGAGCACGGCAAACACGACTTCCCCCGCGCTCAATTCCTTGAGCCCGGCGGTGCGCGGGGTCAGCTTGCAGCGTGGCGGAAAAATGCTCGACACGCGGACGAGATTGAAGGCGGCGATGCCGGCGTCGCGCAGCGCCAGCTCGAAGCTGGTGAGGCGCTCGCGGTGCTTGCCCACCCCTTTGGTGAGAAAGATTTTCTTGGCGATCATGGGCTGGAATGCCGAAACCCGGAAACTCCAAAACTAACAGATTCCCGCGTCGAGCGTCAACGGGAAAACTTCCACGGCACGACGGTCACCTTCACGGTGCGGCGACTCTTATCGGGGCTGATCGAGTAGTTAAACGCGAACCCGGGAAACCGTTTGCCGAGCGACAGGACATATTGTGGCAAGTAGCCGGCGTTGTAGGGCTCGCCGGGCGCAAGCTTCCATAATCGGGAAAGCTTCGCCGCCAACGGAGCACTCGACCCGCCAAAGCTCACCGCACCCATGTAAAATTCCGAACCCTCGGTGATCGCGAGATCCTCTCCGGCCACGCCCGGCTGGCTAAAATCAGAGTGGGCCATCGTGGTTGCGAACAGATATCCGCGGCTGCCATACAGCTTGCCAATGGCGGCGATGCCCTGGTTGAGCTTTCCCATGTCGGCCAGTCGCCCCGAGCGTACCTTGACTAATCCCAGGATTTGTTTGCTGCCGAAGACCGTGTTCCCCCCACAGCGGACGGTTCCCCAGCGGTACTGCGACCCCGTGATGAACGTAAGGCTCACGCTTACCCCTTGGCGCCCTGGAGCGATGAGGCGCGCGACCGGCGGGTCGAGTTTCGCCCGGATGTATCCACGGTCTTGCAGCTCGGGGAACAATCGCAGCCGACTGACCTCCTCGACTTGCGATCGTGAATAATTGCCGCCTAGCAAAAAGCCAAGATCTTTGCGCATGGCGGGCACGAGCTGCGCCGGCACCCCGGCGACTAAAAACCCCTGCACCGGGATTTTTACGCCGCTCACAAAGAATGCGTAGCTGGTGGCAGAACCCGCGCTGATCCCGCCCTCCAGGGCCATGCCATTCACGCTGGCGCCGCTCACTCCCTGCTGCTTCAGGATGTCCTGCAGCGCGGCGGTCACTTGCTGGTCCACGTTGCCGTGCTCCGGGAGCTCGCCGCTGAAGAGAGGAATCTTGCTGCGCAGCCGCGCGATCACTTGCTCCCGCGGCATCCATACGAAATTGTCGAAGGCAACCGGCAGCAGATAGGGCTGGTCGCTCACCTGGAATTGAATATCCGTTCCGCGCCGCGAGTCGTCAAAACTATACGTGACCTTGGAAAACTCGCCGCTGCCGGCGCGGCGATTGGCGGCCTGCCGGAGCTCGGTCACCGTGATCACTTGACCTGCTTTTAAGTCCGTGGCCGCAACCAGCCGGTCCGGCGTGAAGCGCGCCGAGCCGGATGCGGTAAGGGAGGCAATCGGCGCCAGCGGCTGGTTCGGGTTCACCTGCGCGAGCAGGGGTGAAGCGATGGCGGCCAGGGCCGCTGCTGCCATCACCAACCGCCGCCGTATAACGATCCAGCGCGCCATGGCAGATCATTGTAAATCCGGGCACGCCGCCGGCAACACGGGAAACGTACAATAGCCAAGCATGAACAGCGAGCCCAAAGCGTCCGCACCGCTGCCCGGGGGCGGCGATTTCGCTCTCGGAAGCATCGGCCAGATCGGCGTCCCCGCGCAGAACGTTGCGCGCGCGGCGGTGTTTTACGGCGGCCGCCTGCGCCTGCCGCTACTCTATGCTGACGAGGGGATGGCATTCTTCCAAGCCGGGGACGTACGCGTGTTGCTGTATCAATGCGAGACTCCTCCGGCCACGGCCGCGCAGCCGCTCCTCTACTTCACCGTCAGCGGTATCCGCGCCGCCTACCAGGCGCTGATCGAGCGCGGCGTGCGGTTTCCCTCTCCCCCGCAGCGCATCAGCCGCCTGGAGCAGGGCGAGCTGTGGATGGCTTTCTTTCGCGACAGCGAGGGCAACGCGCTGGCGATTATGAGCGAGGAGCCGGCGGCGGAGGGTTGAGCGCGGCTTCGGCGGCCAGCACCATGCCCGCCAGCGGCAGATCGGCCGGCGTGGTGATCTTCCAATTCCGCGGCGAGCCGGGCACGACGTACACCTCCTCGCCCAGGTGCTCGATGAGCGCCGCCTCGTCGGTGGCGTAGAATCCGTCGGTGTGCGCCTGGGCGAAGCCGCGCCGCAAGAGGCCGAGGCGGAAAATTTGCGGCGTTTGCGCCAGCACGATGCGCTCGCGCGGCAGCGTCGCGGCCACGCGATTGGCTTCCGCCCCCACCCGTTCGACTTGCTTTACCGTATCCACGGCGGGCACGCCCACGATCACGGCGGTAAACCGGCGCGCCGCAGCGAGCGCCGCCTGCAGCACCGCCGCCTCCAGAAACGGGCGCACGGCGTCATGCACGATGATGGTGGCCTCGTCGCCCTCCGGGCCGAGTTCGGCGGCGAGCAGCTCGACCGCGTTCCGCACAGAATCCTGGCGCGCCTTGCCCCCCTCCAGCACCCGCACCGGCGTGGTGAAGTGCTCGGCGGCGATGCGCGCCGCCACCGCCGCGTGATCCTCCTCGCGCACCGGCACCAGCATCAAACGCAGCCCTGGGCAGCCGTCGAAGCGGCGCAGCGTGTGGATGAGAATCGGCGCCCCGGCCAGCTCGATCATCTGCTTGCGCGCCTGGCCCGAGGTGGTCGAGCCCATGCGCGTGCTCAAGCCGGCGGCCGGAATGATGGCGTACAGATCCTCCATCGCCGCCTTAGGAAACCTGCCCCACTTCGGCTGCCGCCAGACGTCCGAAAATCATCTTCCCCGCCGTGGTCTGCAGCACCGAGGTCACCGTGATCTCCACGTTGCGCGACACCATCCGGCGCGCGTGATCCACCACGACCATGGTGCCGTCGTCGAGGTACGCCACGCCCTGGTCGGCCTCCTTGCCTTCCTTGACGATGAAGACGCGCATGCCTTCCCCGGCCAGCACCACGGGCTTGAGCGTGTTCGCCAGTTCGTGGATGTTCAATACGGATACCCGCTGCAGTTGCGCCATCTTTCCCAGGTTGACGTCGTTGGTCACCAGCTTGCACTCAAAGCGCCGCGCCAGCTCGATCAGCTTGAGATCCACTTCCCGCACCTGCGTCGCGTCGTCCTCGATGATCCGCACCTCCACCGTCGTCAGCTTCTGTATCCGCTGCAGCACTTCCAGGCCGCGCCGCCCGCGGTGCCGCTTGCTCGGATCGGCCGAGTCGGCCACCATCTGCAGCTCGTGCAGCACGAACTGCGGCACCAACAGCGTGCCGTCGAGAAATCCGGTGGCGGCGATGTCGGCAATGCGGCCGTCAATGATGACGCTGGTGTCGAGCAGCTTGGCACTGCGGCGCATGCGGTCGCCCCCGAACAAGCCGCCAAGAGCGCTCAGGTTCAGCAGCTCGCCCTTCTCCGCACCCACAATCAGCCCGATGTAGCCCATCACCAGCAGAATCACCAGGTTCGCATACGAGGCCGTGTGACGCTCAAAGCCGGCGGCGGCCACCACCCACGACACCAGAAACGCTCCCACGATCCCCAGCAGCGACCCCACCGCCGCCCCCAGCAGCCGCTTGAGACTGGCGTGGTTAAGGCGGATCTCGAACAGGATGATGATGCCGGCAATCGCGGCGCCAATGACGGCGCCCCACGCCGCGGGCAAATCAAACGGCCTGAGGTAGGCCGCCGCGCCGGACAAGGTAAGGATGAGCGCGAGTCGGATAAATAAAATGTCGGCCACGGCAACTCCGGCCACAGTATAACAAGCCGCGCTGCCGTGGGCGGGGTGCTTAGGGTTCCGGGGGCGGTTCCGCCGTCGAGCCGATGGGCCGCGGCTGCAGCGGGGTATCGTCGGCGCGGAACGCGGTGGCGAGATGATGGATCAGAAAGCGCACCGCGGCGCGGGCATCGTTCGAAGGATCGCTTTTCCAGTGAAAGATGGCGTTGGCGAGCACCTGCTGGCCGCGGACGTAATCATCCTGATGGTTCCGGCGTTTATCAAAACTCGCCGGCGGGCGCTTAAAGTTGACCACATTCCCCATCGTGCCCTTGGATGTTCAACCACCCTCGCGGGTTGGCAGCCCCACCCTCTTTTGTCCACGTCATAATCAGTGAAGGCGCAAGATGGGAACTGAACGGCTGCGAATTATGGCGCTCGATTTGGGTCAGCGACGCATTGGCCTGGCCATGAGCGATCCACTGCGGCTGAGCGCCCAAGGGCTGACCACGCTCGAGCGGCGCGACTTGGGCGCCGATCTGGCGGCACTGGCCTCACTCGCTCGCGAGCACCGGGTCGGCGAATGGCTGTTGGGGCTGCCACGACACATGAGCGGCAGCGAGGGCGAAGGGGCACGCGCCGCGCGCCGCTTCGGCGCCGCCTTGCAGCGGCATACCGCCCTTCCGGTCGCGTTCTGGGATGAGCGCCTGACCACCGTCGTCGCCCAGCGCGTTCTGCGCGAGGCCGGCAGCAGTCTCGCGAAGCGCAAGCGCGCCGTGGACCGCCTCGCCGCCGTCATCCTCTTGCAGTCCTATCTCGATCGCGCCGGTATAGTGGAGTAATGGAGCGACAGGACACGAAGAAATTGGCGCTGCTGTCGGTGAGCGACAAGCGCGGCCTGATTGATTTTGCCCGGCGGCTGGCCCAGTGCGGTTTCGAGTTGATCTCGACCGGCGGCACCGCGCGCGCCTTGCGCGAAGCCGGTCTCGCCGTGGGTGACGTATCCGCGCTCACAGGTTTTCCCGAGATGCTCGACGGGCGCGTCAAGACGCTACATCCGCGCGTCCATGGTGGATTGCTCGGCCGCTGGGAACTGCCCGAACACCGCCGACAGATGCAAGCCGAAGGGATTGCCCCCATCGCGCTATTGGCGGTCAATCTCTACCCCTTCGAGCACGTGGCGCAGCGAGCTTCCAATGAAGGCGTGGCCGGGGGCGAACTCATCGAAAACATTGATATCGGCGGGCCGGCGATGCTGCGCTCGGCGGCAAAAAATTATCACTCCGTGGCCGTGGTCACCGACCCGGACGACTACGAGACAGTGGCGGCAGAGCTCGAAGCCCACGGCGCCGTGGGCCTGGAGACGCGCTGGCGTCTGGCGCAGAAGGCCTTTCAGCGTACCGCCAGCTACGATGCCGCCATTGCCTCAACGCTCGGCCAACTCCGCGCCGCCGACCTGGAGGCGACGGTTCATCTATCGGGCCAGGGTTCGTCGGCGACCACACTGCCCGCCCAGCTTCTGCTTTCCGCCGCGCGCGTGGCGACCCTGCGCTACGGTGAAAACCCGCATCAGCGGGCCGCTGTCTATGCCGATCCGCTCCATCCCGGAGGACTGGCCAGGGCCAAGCTGCTCCACGGCAAGGAGCTCTCCTACAACAACCTCGTGGATCTGGCCGCCGCCTGGGAACTGGCGGCCGAGTTCACGCCGCCCGCCGTGGCCATCATCAAGCACACCAATCCGGCCGGCTGCGCTACGGCGGCCGCGCCGCGCTCCGCCTATGAGCTGGCGCTGGCGTGCGATCCGGTTTCCGCTTATGGCGGCGTGGTGGGACTGAATCGCCCGCTCGACGGGGAAACGGCCGAGGCCATGTCGGCTCTGTTTCTGGAGTGCATTGCCGCGCCCGCGTTTACTCCCGAGGCCCTGGAAAAACTACAGCGCAAGAAGAATCTTCGCCTGGTGCAAATCGCACCTGTGGCCATGCCGCTCACCGTGCGCAGCATCCCCGGCGGCTGGCTGGCGCAAACCAGTGACAGCGAGCAACTGCCCGCCGAAGGCGGCTGGCGCGTAGTGACCAAACAAGCTCCTTCTGCCGAGCAGGAGCGGGCGCTGCGCTTCGCCTGGGCCGTGGCCAAGCACGTCAAGAGCAATGCCATCGTATTTGCCCGCGCGGTTGAGGGAGGCGGGCAAACCTTGGCCGTGGGCGCCGGGCAGATGAGCCGCGTGGACTCGGTGAAAATTGCGGTCATGAAAGCCCAGCTCATGCTCCGCGGCGCGGCGGTCGCGAGCGATGCCTTTTTCCCGTTCCCTGACGGCATTGAAGCCGCCGTCGCCTCCGGCGCCACCAGCTTCGTTCAGCCCGGCGGCTCCATTCACGACGACGACTGCATCGCTGCCTGTGATCGTCTGGGCGCGGCCATGGTTTTCACCGGCATGCGCCACTTCCGCCACTAAACCTGCTGCCGGAAGCAAAGCCGCCGCTTGGCCAATCAAATGGCCGCGCTTTGCGTAGCTACGGGATGTCGTTTCCGCTCGACGAAGTCGGCCAGCAGGCGCAGCGTGCTGAAATTGGCCGGGACAATCTCGCTGTCCTCAATCTGGATGCCGAAGCTGTGTTCCACCGCGCTCGTCAGCGTCAGCACGCTGGTCGAATCCAGCAGCGACTCAAACAGGGGCACGTCCGGGCCCGGCGGCCGCGCCGAGGGGGCAACCCCCAGTTCCTGCATGATAAGGGTCCAAAGTTGTGCTTCAAGACCCCGGTCTTGGGTTCTTGCGTTTCCCATGTCTCACCTGCACCGCCGAACACGTAAGATCCCTGGGCAGCCTGCTCCGGATGCCCCAGCGGCGCACGCCGTGCCTCGTTGCCGCCCTTTGGACCGCCCGCGGTCACCCCACTAGCGCTCCGGGGCCCGGACCCCCTGCCCACCCGAGCGCCAAGCGGGCCGCGGGGCGAAGCCGCGCGGGGGCTCGCGCCAGTGAACCGATACGGCTTTAGGCTGGCCAACTACTCCGCCTGCAAATTGCACCCAATGATCATGGATTTTTCCTGGTCTGAGGAGCAGCAGCAGGCCTATGCCCAGGCGCGGGCATTTGCCGAACGCGAGCTGCGCTATACCCCATCGGGTGCCGACGCCGCCGTCTGGCGCGAGCGCTGGGACAAGTGCGCTCGCTTCGGGTTGCAGGGACTGAACATCCCGGCCCGCTATGGCGGCCTTGCTTCTGATACGCTCAGCGCGCTGCACGTGCTCGAAGGCATCGGCCGGGGCTGTGACGACAACGGCCTGCTGATGGGGTTGGGAGCGCAATTGTGGAGCGTGAACCCGCCGCTATTGGCCTTTGGTAGCGAGGAGCAAAAGCAGCAGTGGTTGCCGTTGTTGGCGCGTGGCTCGGCCGTGGGCGCCTTTGCCTTGACCGAGCCGGAAAGTGGCTCCGATGTGTTCCATCTGCATACGCACGCCCGCGCTGAAAGTGGGGGATTTCGCCTGAGCGGGGTCAAGACCTTCATCACCAACGCTCCCCGGGCCGACCTGTTCCTGCTGTTCGCCTCCAGCGCCGCCGGCGGCGGCTATTTCGGCTTGACCGCGTTTTTGCTGCCGCGGACGCTCGAGGGTCTCGAGATCGGCCCGCCCATGCAGAAGATGGGCCTGGAGACCAGCCCCATGAGCGAGGTGCGGTTGGACGAGGTGTGGGTGCCCGCGCAAGCCGTGCTCGGGGAAACCGGCGGCGGCGGCGCCGTGCTGCGTTACACGCTCGAGTGGGAGCGCGGCTGCCTGCTGGCTCCGGCGCTGGGCACCATCGAGCGCTTGCTGGAATCCACCGCCGTCTACACGCGGGAGCGCAAGCAGTTCGGGCGCCCCGTGTTCGAGTTTGAGGCGGTGGCGCGGCAGTTGGCCGAAATGCGCCTGCGCCTGGAACTGGCGCGCCTGCTGGTCTACGAATTCGCCTGGCACAAGGACCAGCACCTGCCCGCGGCCGTGCAGGCCAGCATGGTCAAGCTCTATCTGAGCGAGAGCCTGCGCCGGGCGAGCGAGTTGGCCGTGCATCTGCACGGTGCTTCCGGCTATATGCGCGAGCTGGAATTCGAGCGCAACTGGCGCGATGCCATGGCCAGCAGCATCTATTCGGGCACAACCGAAATGCAACACAACCTGATCGCCGAGTCGCTGCTGCGCGCGCCGGTGGCGCGCGGCGGAGAGGCGGGACGGTGAGCGGCGATCTTCTGCCCGCCGCCCTCGAGCGCGCCTGCCGCCGTTGGCCGCACGAGCTCGCCCTGCTCGATACCCATGGCGGCGCGATGAACTACGCCGCGCTCGAACGCGCCAGCCACCTCCTCGCGCAGCGGCTGCAACAGGCCGGATGCGCGCCCGGTGCGCGCGTCGGCATCTGGATGCGCAAAAGCAGTTGCGCCGTCGTGGCGCAGTTGGCCGTGCTGCGGGCCGGCGCCATGTACGTGCCCTTCGACGCCTCCGCGCCCGAGGCGCGCATAGCCGCCATGGCCACCAACTGCGGCTTGGCCGCGCTGCTCACCGACACCGCGCACGCCGGCGCGGCCGGGCGCTGGGAGCATCCTCCGCGCCTGTGTTGGAATATCGAAGCGCAAATCGAAGCGGAAGCCCCTCACGATGCCGCCGCACCTCTCTCGCCAATGCCGGGCACGCCGGACGAGGTCGCCTACATTCTCTACACCTCCGGTTCCACCGGCGTGCCCAAAGGCGTCATGCTCAGCCACGCCCACGCCCTCAACTTCACCTCCTGGGCGGGCGCCGAGATCGGCCTGCATCCGGGCGACCGCGTCGCCAGTCATGCGCCGTTTCATTTCGATCTTTCGATCTTTGACCTGTGGGCCACCTTGACGCACGGGGCGACGGTCTGCTTGCTCGACCCCGTCACGGCCCGCTTCCCCCGCGCCGTGGCCAATTGGATCCGCGAGCGCCGCATTACGGTCTGGTATTCGGTCCCCTCCGCCTTGGTGCAGCTTCTGCCCTATGCCGCCGAAGTGGGCGCCACCTTGCGCTCGGTGCTCTTTGCCGGCGAAGTGTTTCCCCCTGCCGCGCTGTCCCGCTGGCGCAAGGCGGCGCCTCAGGCTAGCTTTCATAACTGGTACGGTCCCACCGAAACCAACGTATGTACGCACTACCGCATGCCGCCGTGTGCGGGCCTGACCGCTGCCATGGAACCCATAGACCCGCTGCCCATCGGGCGCGCCTGCCCCAACTTCAGCCTCGCCGTCTGGGTCGAACCCGAGTCGCCCCCCGCGCCCGGCGAGGCGGGCTTCCTTTGGGTGCGCGGTCCGGGAATTCTGAAGGGCTACTGGGGCGATCCCGAACGCACCCGCGCCGTCTGCCACCAGCAGCCCGGAGGCGAGCGCTGGTACAACACCGGCGATCTGGTGCGGCCTGACGCCGACGGTGACCTGATCTTCCTCGGCCGGCGCGATCACTTGATCAAATGCCGCGGCTATCGCATCTCCCTGCTCGAGGTAGAACAGGCGCTTGAGCGTTGCGCGGGCGTGAAGCGCGCCGTGGTGGTGGCCGTGCCGGATGCCGCCCACGCCTGCGCGCTGCACGCCTTCGTGCTTCCGGAAACGGACGGCGCCGGGGCTGGCGCCTTGCGCAGCCAGATGGCGCAATTGTTGCCCGGCTACATGCTCCCCGATGCGTTCACCTTCTGCGCGTCTTTCCCCGAGACTGCCAACGGGAAACTGGACCGTCAGCTCCTGCAGGCCGAGGCAGCGCAGCCGACCTCTTCATGCCGGGAGGCATCCGAACGCCGGGCGCAACCATGACCAGTGCCGCTACGGCCTTGCCGCAACCCGCCCCCCGGCCGCCCGCTCGGGCCTCGCAGTGGTTCTACCGCGGCCTACGCAAGCTGGCGCGGCTTACCGGCGGCGGCTGGGACGTTCGCGGGCACGTGATCATTGCCGTGCCGCTGGACCGGTTGCGTGTCCCCCAGCGTCGGGGGCGTGGAGGGCTGCAGGTCCGCTGGCTCACGCCCGAAGACTGTCCCGCCCTCGACCAACTCCGTCCCGCCAGTGGCAAACCCTATGCACACCGTTTTGCCGAGGCGCATCGCGCCGTGGGGGCATTTCTGTCTCCTGCGCCCGGCCAGGCTCCGCGCTTGCTCGCCTTTTGCTGGGTTTTGCGCGGCCCGGCGCGCTTGCCCACCTCGTTTGGTTGTGCCTGGGATCTGCCCGCCTCCGTCGCTTGGTTGTATGACCTCTACTCCGATCCCAGCGTGCTGGGCGCCGTTTCCCATCTCTACTTGTACATTCAGGAGCATCCTCCCGGCCCGGGACTGCTCTATCTGGCCGGACAGAATGATTTTGAAAATTCCCGTTCTCGCATGGCCCACCTCAGCCTCGGCTTTGAGCGGCTGGCCACGGTCTGGAGCCTGAAAGCCGGACCCTGGTGGCACTGCAGCCACGGCGGCAACGGCTGGCGTGCCTACGGCCCCGAGGCGGCCATCCCCGTCGCCTGGCTCACGCCGGCGCCCGGTGCGCGGGTTGCGCTCGCGCCCCCGGTCGGCTTCGGCAACGAACTCTGGCTTCAGTGCGGATGCGGGGAACGGGTCGGCTTGGGCGACCAGCCTTTGGTGTGCCGCGCGTGCGGGCGCAAGCTCGGTGCCTGGCGCCAAGGGTTCGCCGACGTCGGTCCGCCCTTGCCTTATTGGGGCGAAATTCCGCAGCCCGACATGGAGGCACTCCTGCGCCGCGGCGAGCAGGCGGGCTGGCGTCGCGCGGTCGAGGAACTGCTGACCCCGGAACTGTGCGAATACGTGGCCGCGCCGGCGCGCGCGGCCTTCCAGGAACTGCTTCCCCTCGCCACCGGGGCGCGCATCCTCGACCTCGGCGCCGGCTGGGGCAGCATCGCCGCGCCGCTGGCGCGGCGCTACGAGGTGGTGGCGCTCGAAGGTGTCGCCGAGCGGGCGCGCTTCATCGCCCTGCGCAAGCAGCAGGAGGGTCTCGAACACCTTACGGTCGTGCGCGGGCGCATCCAAGAGGCGCGCTTCGGACCGGCTCAATTTGACGTCGTGATCGCCAACGGCGTGCTGGAGTGGTCGGCCCTGGACGATCTGCGTGATGAACCCCGGCGCGTGCAAGTGCGCTGTCTCGAACGCATGCGCGAGCTGCTG
>JBOGKL010000328.1:0-6366 GCA_050745525.1 Terriglobales bacterium
GAGCGGGCCGCGCGGCGCAGTCGCGCTGGGCGCCCGCGATCAATTAGTTGTTGCTGGCGGTTTGCGGGTACTTGGGCGCGGAGACGTAGCCGGTGACGGTGTTTTTATCCATCTGGTAGACCACCAGTTCGTTCAGGGCGTGGTTGCTGCCCACCAGAAACTGCACCGGCTCGTTCAGGTAGCGATCTTTCTTCTGCACGCGCAGGTCATTGACGTAGACATCCACGGTGTACTTGCCGTGCTTGGGATCCACCTTGCGCAACCGCAGCATCAGCGCGCCCACGCGCACCGGCTGCTTATCGTGCTTGTTCAGCTTGAACTGGTAGTAGGCGCGCTTGCCCTCCCGCTCCAACACGCCCAGTTGGTCGCGCGTGGTGGCGATCAGCCCGCTCTGGATGCCCAAGTCTCCGATGGTGGACTTCAGCTTGGCACGCGTGGCATCGAGCTCGGCCTTGGTATCGGCAATGGCTTTTTTATTGGTGGTGACGTCGCCCTTGACACCGGTGATGGAGCCGTTGATGGCGCCGATCTGCGAGCCGGTTTGCTGCTGCACCTGGGCCAGGTGCTGGGCCGCCGCGGCCTGCTGCTGCGCCAGCGTTTGCGTCTGCTGTCGGGTCGAAGCCAGTTGCTTCTGCGCCTGGGCGACGCGATGGCTGGTGTCGGTAGCTGTCGCCGCCAGGCGCTCCAATTCAGAGGCGCTGACGTGCAGACGTGCGCCCAGCCCGTGCAGCTCGGCCGCCTGGGCGGCCGATTCCTGTTGCAGAGCGGCCAATTGCTTCGTCAGTCCTTGCGTTTGGGTGCGAATCCAGAAATACCCGCCCACAGCGACGGCGATGATGGCAATCAGCAGCCACCATCCGGCGGCCTTGGTAGTGGCCTTAGAGGTCTTGGGCGAGGGGGGAGGGGTCGTATCTTCTTCAAACATAGAGGAAGCGTCCTTAAATCTATGCCCAGAATACCTCAATTGCGCTAGCTAGTTGTGGATCCCCGCCTTGGCCGGCTTGGCGCCCGCATCCAGGCTCTTGTAATTCATAGCCGCGTTCAGCACGAGCGAGAACTCTCCGCCGGTTTCGTTGCGGCGGAATGGATTGGCCGCAAACAATACGATGTGACCTTCCCCGTGCTGGGTCTGGACGACTAAAGGCGTGTTGGCGATCTGCTTGGCGTTGGTCAGCAATCCGCTGATCAGCAGGTCCTCGGGTTTCTTCGCCAGCCGTACGATGATGCGTGGGGGTGGGCCCGCAGGCGCGCCACCGAAGCGCTGCGGCGGACTCTGCTTTTCCGCTTCCTTCAGGGTCAGCTTTCCCAGCGACTGCTTGAGCAGATCCGCATCCGAAGGCCGCGACTGGAGCACATCCGGCACGGTGAGGCTGCCGACGCCGCTGGCGCGCCCCTGGTTGCCACCGCCGCCGCCAAAGCCGCCGAACGAGCCCGGTTTCCGCACCGTGAGCAGCAGACCGGTCGAGTAGTAGACATCGAGATCCGGGCTGTACCCGTAGGCAATGGGACTGGTCAGATCGGTGACCGTGGCGCGCAGCACATCCCCGCGCGCGTTCTGACCTTGGGGCGCGCGCGTGGTCACCAGCGGCGTCAGCCCGGTTGCGGTGGCCACGGACATGTCCGGCCCCACGGCGATGAGCAGGCCGCCCTGGGCCACGAACTCGGCCAGGTGCCGCAATCCGCTCAGCCCCAGCCCGCCGCGGATGTCGGGGGTCGAATCCAGCCCCGGCGGGGCAAGATCGGGCATATCGGGCGTGTTCTCCCACGGGATGGGTTGCTTGCCCTGCACACCCGCCAAAATGGCCGCCAACGAGCGTCCGTCGGGAGGAAGGATAATCACGTCGTACAGCGAGCGCAGGTTCGGGGTCACGCGCAGCTTGGTGTCGGCGACGTAGGTGTAGGGAATCTTCATTTCGTCAAACGACACGCGGAACCATCCGTCGGCGGTGGTGTTGGTCCAGTCGTGTATGAGGGCGATGCGGGGCGCCAGCAGCGCATGCATCGGGACTTTGGGGGCGGCCGCCAGCCCGACCAGGCGCACGCCCGCCGTCTGGGCCGCCGCGTTCAGCGCGGCCGCGCTGGTGTTGCGGATGATAACGGTCCCGGCGTTGAACTTGCGTCCGGCCGCCTCGAAGCTCTTTTCCGTCACCTCCATCGGGGTCGAGGCCAGCGCGTAGCGGAATACGGCAATGTTCGGATCGGAGTTGGCATGCAGGGCAAAGGTGGTGGCCGCGCCGCGCGCTCCGCCCGGGGCCTCGATCTCGCCCTTCACGAGCGTCATCGGCACCTGCAGCACTTTCGGGCCGCTCACCTCGACCGTCTCCACGTCGCCCAGCGCGCCCATGGTCCAGCCTGTGTCGTCGTAGTTCTCGGGCGACTTGGGCGAGTAGTATTCCTGGTTGAGCAGCGCGTCAGCTTCGCGGCTATAGGGCTGATCGAGCCGGATGATGTAGCTGCCTGCGGGGAAGTGCCAGGTCTTTGCCTTGCTGCCGGGAATCAGGCCTTGGGCGCTGAAGCCGCGCGTGGCGCGCGAGACCTCAATCTCCTGCCGCTCGAGAATCTGCAGCAGCCGCGCCTGCAGCCCCGGCCGCGGATCGTTGGCGGGCAGCACGTAGGCGGCCGGACCCTCCGTCTTGGGCTTCGCGAGCGAGTGCAGGCTCATCAGGTACACGTCGCGCAGAAAGTGCTCGTGGTTGGTGGCCACGTTGCTCATCGAATACAGAATCGCGCTCTGCTGCAGGTTGATGTTGTCGCGCGCCGACCAGTACACCTTGGGCAGGGGCGGGCTGGGCCGGTACCAGGTGCGGCTGGTCTGGCTGGGGTTGAGCTTGACGATGCCGCTATCGGCGCCGTCCAGGCTCTGAGTTTCGTAGAAGCGGCCGATCGCGTTGTGCATCCAGGCCGCATCGAGCATGTAGTTGGGCGCCCAGCCATCGAAAAAGCCGTGTGTGAAGGCGCCGATCACGCCCTGCTCGTCGAGGTGGTCGAGGGTGTAGTAGGCCATCGAGTGCCAGTCGTTGATTTCGATGGGATCGAGCCAGGGATCATAGGGTCCGGTACCGGTCTGGATGTAGAGGTACGGCACCGACTCGTGCAGATCGTGCATCACCGTCGGATGCCACCTGGCAAAGGCCGAGGCCACGATGCGCGACAACCGCAGCGCCAGCGTGAGTCCGTCACGATTGTCGTCGTGCGAGACGTAATGCCCCCACCAGATCAGGCCCGGCATCTGCTCCTTCGGATGCGCCTTATGGTGCATGTAGAGTTCGACGTCGCGGTCGCGGCCGTCCACCTGCGTGGCGGGGGTGATCATCACGATCTCGTGCTGGCGGATGTTCTCGTAGAACGGCGAATCGTCCACGGCCAGGCGGTAGGCCAGTTCCATGAGCATCTCGGGGGAGCCGGTCTCGGTGGAATGGATGCTGCCCATGGCCCAATACATGGGCTTGCCCTGCGCGATGAGCGCGTCAGCGGCAGCCGGGCTCAGCCCGCGCGGGTCGGCGAGCCGCGCGGTGATGTCGCGGTAGCGGTCCAGGTTGGCGACGGTCGCGGCATTGGAGATGACCACGAGAATCGTCTCCCGCCCTTCCTCGCTTGCGCCGAGATCGAAGACCTTCACCCGATTGCTCTGGGAGGCCAGCTTGCGCATGTAGGCATCTATCGTCTCGACGCGGTCGAGCACGTTGGGCGCGCCAATGATGTGCCCCAGGAAGGCGTCGGGCGTCTCCACGCATGAATCGTAGGGGAGATGATTCGTCAGCGCGGTATCGAACTCGGGCAAGGTGGTATCGTGCAGGATTTGCGCCGTGTACGAAGTGTCAGGGTGAATGGCACACGGTTGCTGTGCGGCCAGAGACAGCCCGAGCAGGCCGATTCCGGCCAACGAGGAGAGAACGGCGCGCATGCGCATCGAGAATACCTCCCGCACGGTTATACCAGAGTTGCCGGGGGTTTGCTACCTTGAAGCTATGACCCACTATGACGTAATCGTGATCGGCAGCGGCGCCGGCGGGGGCACGCTCACGCATGCGCTGGCGAGCAGCGGCAAACGCATTCTCCTGCTCGAACGCGGTCCCTATCTGCCGCGCGAGAAGCAGAACTGGGACGCCGGGGCCGTCTTCGCCGAGGCGCGCTACCGCGCTCCCGAAGAGTGGCTTGACAAGAACGGCGCCGTGTTTCACCCCGGCATTCAGTATTACGTGGGCGGCAACACCAAGGTCTATGGCGCGGCGCTGTTCCGTTTTCGTCCGCAAGACTTCGGCGAGGTGCGCCATTACGAGGGCATATCTCCCGCCTGGCCGCTCGACTATAAGGATTTCGAACCGTACTATCTGCGCGCCGAGCAACTCTTCCACGTCCACGGGCAGCGCGGCGCCGATCCCATCGAGGGGCCCTCCAGCGGCGCCTACCCGCATCCGCCGGTGCGGCACGAGCCGCGCATTCAGCAGCTTTCTGACGACCTCACGCGCGCCGGCCTGCATCCGTTTCCGCTGCCGCTGGGCATCCTGCTCGACCAGGACGACAACGGCGGTCCGCTTTACGACAGCGCCTGCGTTCGCTGCCCCGCCTTCGACGGCTTTCCCTGCCTGGTGCGCGGCAAGGCGGACGCCGAGGTGCTGTGCGTGGTTCCCGCGCTGCAGCACCCCAACGTCACGCTCCTGACCGACACCTACGTCGAGCGGCTGGAGACCAGCCCCGACGGCCGCTCCATCACCCAAGTCGTTGCCCGCAAGAACGGCGAGCCCGCCACCTTCTCGGCCGATATCGTGGTCGTTTCCTGCGGCGCCATTAACTCGGCCGCGCTGCTGTTGCGCTCGGCCAATGACCGCCATCCACAGGGTCTGGCCAACGGTTCGGGCGTGGTCGGCCGGAATTACATGCGCCATAACTGCGCCGCTTACATGGCCCTGTCGCGCGAGCCCAACCCCACCGTGTTTCAGAAGACGCTCGGCCTCAACGACTTTTATTTTCGCGCCGACGATTGGGAATACCCGCTCGGCCAGATTCAGATGCTGGGCAAATCGGATGGAGAAATGCTGCGCGGCGAAGCGCCCTCCTGGGTCTTCTTCAAGCCCGAGTTCACGCTCGAGGCCATGGCCCGGCATTCGATTGATTTCTGGCTGCAGTCGGAGGATCTGCCGCGGCCGGAAAACCGCGTCACGCTCGAGCCGAGCGGCCAAATCCGCCTCACCGTGCACGAGAACAATCTCGAGGCGCACAAACGCCTGTGCGCCAAGCTGCACCAGTCGCTGCACCAGCTCGGCCTGCACGACCACCTCATGCCACGCCGCCTATACCTGGACAAGGAAATTCCCATCGGTGGCACGGCGCATCAGGCCGGCACCATCCGTTTCGGCACGGACCCGAAGACCTCGGCCCTCGATCTCAACTGCAAGGCGCACGAGCTGGACAATCTCTATGTCGTGGACGCCAGCTTCTTCGTCTCCATCGCCGCCGTTAACCCGGCGCTGACCATCATTGCCAACGCCCTGCGCGTGGCCGATCACCTCAGAGAGCGTTTATGAATCGCGGGCGCCCAGCGCGGCTCTGCCGCGCGGCCCGCTCCCTAAGGCCGCAAGGCCGCTGCGCTGGGGACCCCTACGCCCCAGCTCCGCTGAGTGGCGCCGCGCGCCAGTCGATTGAGAGCGGCTACACTGGGGCGTGTGGCAACCCACCACATATGCCGCCGCGCTCGGCCTCATGCTGCTCAGCATGCTGGCCTGGGGGAGTTGGGATAACACCCAAAATCTCGCCCGCTGGCGCTTTGAGCTTTTCTACTGGGACTTCATTTGGGGTAGCGTGGCCGGGGCCATATTGCTGGCGTTCGGTCTGGGAGATATCCACAGCTTCGCAGCCGCGAGCGTGCGCGCGCTGGGGTGGGCGTTCGCCGGCGGGGTGATCTGGAATCTGGGCAATCTGCTGCTGGTCGCGGCGATTTCGATGGCCGGCATGGCGGTGGCATTCCCCGTGGGCATCGGGCTGTCGCTGGTGATTGGCGGCATCCTCAACTATTTCGTCCAGCCCGCCGGCAGCCCGTACTGGCTGTTTGGCGGTATCGCGCTGATCTGCCTGGCCATGGTGAGCGATGCGTTTGCCTACCGCGGGTTGGAACGCGCGCGGGGCTCAAGTCATGGGAAGGGCGCCAAGGGCATTGTGCTTAGCCTTTTGTGCGGTGTCGTGCTCGGCCTGTATTACCCGCTGGTGGCCAAGGCGATGCAAGGTCCGGGAGGGCTCGGTCCCTACTCGGTGCTGGTGGTGTTTGTGCTGGGCGCGTTGGCCTCGAATTTTGTTTTCAACGCCTACTTCATGCATCACCCGGTCCACGGCCCGCCGGTGGGCTGGAGCGACTATGGCCGTGGCGCCTGG
>JBOGKL010000329.1:0-3737 GCA_050745525.1 Terriglobales bacterium
TGGCGATGTTGGGCGTGTCAATCTCCGACGTCGCCTGGGCGCCCTTGAGCACGATGTAGTCGGCCAGGCCGGAACCCAACTGCACCTGGAGGTTGTTCTTGGTGAGGCTGGTCAGGTTCACGCCGGCGTTGTCGCCGAGGCGGATCAGATCGGCGTAGTCAAGCTGCACTTCCGCGCGCGCCCCCGCCCCCGCCGACACCTTGTCGCCGCTCAGCAGCGGCGTGTTGATGGCACCGGCCACCCAGTCGCCGGTATCGGCGCGCTCGGTGGAGACATTGCCTTCGATGGCGCTCAAGTGCGCCACCACGGCATCCGACGTCGGAGGCTGGTTGCTGGCGCTCGAGCCCTGCGCACCGGCCAGCCCCGTCCAGACAAATGCCCAGCCGAACAGCACTGCCAAGCCGACCACCTGCAGACGAGAGTTCATCGTTCTCATTGCGGCACCTCGCTACTTCTGCCGTTCAGAGAGCACGTCGCGTGCCAAAGCGCAACTGCCCTCTTCTCAAGCAGATGCGGCAGCGGCGGGGTTTGATTCGATGGCCGCAAACCACCACCGGTGGTGGATTTCAACCAGCACTGCCTTCGTCCTCGTCCGCTTCGCCCATGGTGGAAAGGCGGTAGCGCAAGGCGTTGCGCGAAAGCCCAAGCAGCCGCGCTGCCTGGCTCTTGTTGCCGTGCGCGCGCCGCAGGGCATCGCGGATGACCTCGCGTTCCCACTGCTCAAGCGTCCAGCCCTCGGGCAGCATATTACCTTCAGGTGCGGTGGGCCCAGGCGGCGCCAGTTCCATGCGGATGTCGGCGGCGTCGAGCGTGGCTGCGTCACTCAGCGCCACCGAGCGCTCGACGATGTTCTCCAGCTCGCGGATGTTGCCGGGCCAGTCCGCGGCCATCAGCTTGGCCGTGGCGGCCGGGGTGAATCCGGCGATGCTCTTGCCCGAGGCTTCGGCGAAGCGATGCAGGAAGAAGGCCGCCAGCTCGGGGATATCCTCCTTGTGCTCGCGCAATGGCGGCAGCTCGATGGGCACGACGTTCAGACGGTAGTACAAGTCCTGCCGGAAGCTGCCCTCTTCGAGCGCGGCGCGTAGGTTGCGGTTGGTGGCGGCGATCAGCCGCACATCCACCTGGATCGTATGCGTACCGCCCAGGCGCTCGAACTCGCGTTCCTGCAGCACGCGCAGCAGCTTGACCTGCACCGCCAGCGGCACGTCGCCGATTTCATCGAGAAAGAGCGTGCCGTGGTCGGCCAGCTCGAACTTGCCCGGCTTCATGCGCACGGCGCCGGTGAAGGCGCCCTTCTCGTAGCCGAACAGCTCGCTCTCCAGCAGGTTCTCGGGAATGGCGGCGCAGTTGATCTTGAGGAAGGGTCCCTGCGCGCGGCGCGAGTTCTGATGCAGGGCGCGCGCGATGCGGTCCTTGCCCACGCCGCTTTCCCCGCCCAGCAGCACGGTCGAGTTCGTGGGCGCCACGCGCGCCACCAGCGCCAGCACTTCCTGCATGCGCGCGCTGGAGCCGATGAGGTTGGGGAAGGCGTAGCGCTCGCCCAGCGCCTCGCGCAACGAGGCGTTCTCGCGCCGCAGGTGCTCGATGCCCAGTTCCTTGGCCACCACCAACTGCAGCTCCTCCAGCGGAAACGGCTTCAAGACGTAATCGGCGGCGCCCGCCTTCATCGCCTCGACCGCCGTCTCCACCGTCCCGTGCGCCGTCATCACCACCACGGGCAGCTCCGCCGCCTCGCGCTTGATCGCCTGCAGGAAGGCGAGGCCGTCCATGCCCGGCAGGCGCAGATCGGTGACCACTAGATCCACGCTGTGCTCGCGCAGCTTTTGAAGACCATCCTCGGCGCTGGTGGCTGTGACGACCTGGTGTCCGGCGGCGCCCAACTGCAGCTCCAGCAGCCGCAGCATTTTGGCCTCGTCGTCCACGATGAGCAGGGTGGGCATGGTCAAACCGCGGCGGGCAGGAAGACGGTGAAGACGGCGCCCGGGGCGTTGTGTCCGAGCCGCAGCCGTCCTCCGTGCTGATCAATGATCTTGGCCACAATCGCCAGCCCGAGGCCGACGCCGGTGGGCTTGGTGGTGAAGAAGGGATTGAAAATTTGCTCGCGCAGCGCGTCGGGCACGCCCGGACCGGTATCGCGGAATTCGATAGCGACGCCGGCTTGTCCCTGTTCCTCGGCGGGCATGGCGCTGATGTAGAGGGTGCCGGAGGGTGATGCAGCCGCAACCGCGGTCGCGCTTTCGCCGACGGCAAGCTGCGCCGGGGTGGCCATGGCTTCCAGGGCATTTTGCGCCAGGTTGGCGAAGGCGCGCTCGCACAGCGGGGCATCGAGCGAGAGCGGCGGCAGCGGGCCGGCGTAGTGGCGCTCGATCGTGATGCCGGCGGCGCGCCCGTCGCGGCCGGCGTCGGCGAGAGCGCGGTCAAGCAGCGGGGCGAGCGGCACGGTCTGCCGCTCGAGGCGCAAGGGCTTGGCGAAATCCAGAAAGCGCGACACCAGCAGGTTGGTGCGGTTGACTTCCTCGGAGATATAACCGGCCAGCTCCACGGCCACGGGCGCGCCGCCGCGCAACTGCTGCTGCAGCATCTCGGCCGAGCCCTTGATCACCTGCAGCGGGTTGCGGATCTCATGCGCCAGGCCGGCCGACAACTGACCGAGCGCGGCCAGCCGTTCGGCGGTGCGCGCCTCCGCCTGCGCCTGCGCCAGCGATTCGGCCGTTTGCCGGTAGAGATCGCGCTGGCGCCGCGTCTCGATCACAAAGCGGTTGATGATAATGGCCACAAAGTAAAAGAAGAAAATGCGCAGCGCCAGCTCATCGCGCGCGCTCGTGGTGAACTGGTAGTGCTGCAGCGCCGGCCACAGATAGGCGCAGTAGGCGACCGAGCTGACCGTGGTCCAGCCCAGCGTGCCCCAGGTCCCGAAGAGCATGGCCGCGGTCATCACGGGCAGCCAATAGATCGGGTAGTAGCGGCTGTTGATGGCCAGCGTTTCGGTATGGGCAATGAGCAGGGTGGCCAGGGCGATCTTGACCGCCACGGCGATGGCGGGTCCGCGCCGCGGCGCGCGCGCCAGCAGGCGGCCCTCAAAAATCTGGAAGACGGCGAAGCCGAGCAGAATCAGTTGCTTGTGGATTTCCCGGATGGGAGGAAGCACGGCCAGCCCGGCCAGAAACAGCAGCCAGATCAGATCCATCCAGGTCCATTGGACGCCGCGGCCGGCGCCAGGCTGGGAGGTGCCTGCCACGCCTCGAATCTAGCATGGGTATCGGCGGGGCATGAAAAACAGCGCCATCGCCGCTCCAATCTGTCATAGTCGTGCTGAATTGCCGGAGACACTACCCATGGAAGAGATGGTTGCCAATCGCCGCCGATTTTTAACCGCCTGCTCCACCCTCGGCCTCTCGGCCACGCTGCTGCCCGGCCTGCTCTGGGGCCGCATGGTCGAACGCGACCCCAACGGCTCGGCCATCACCGCCACGCCGGAACTGGTGGGGCAAATGGCGAGCCTGGCCGGGCTGGACATCAACGACGCCGAGCGCACGCGCATGGCGCGCCTGCTGCAGCAGCAGATGAACAGCATTGACCAGGTGCGCAAGGTGCCGCTGCGCAACCCCGACCCGCCGGCGCTCATCTTCAGCCCCTGGCTGCCCGGCATGCACTTCGACACCGAACGCCGGCCCACGCGGCTGGCGCCGGTCGCGGTGCCGCGCGCGCCGCGCGACCTCGAAGACGTGGCGTTCTAC
>JBOGKL010000330.1:0-3648 GCA_050745525.1 Terriglobales bacterium
GCCGGATCGGTGCCGATGGCCACGGCGACCTGCATGCGCTCGCCCCCGCGGGCGGACGCCAGCCCCGCCTGGGCGTCCCTCGCTTGGACCTCGGGCAGCCCGTGCGCGCGCCGCAACTGTTCCCCCGCCGCCGCGCCCGCCGCGCGTTGCCGCTCGCGCATGTGCTCGGCGCCCTGCTTGTGGATCTGCCAGTGCATGCCCAGCGTCTGCCCGTCATAGACCTGCAAGCGGTACATGCCGACGTTGCGCCGTCCGCTCACCGGGTGCTTGCTGAAGACCAGCGGCAGCGTGATGTAGCGCCCGGCATCCTCGGGCCAACACTGCAGCACGGGAAAATCGAGCACCGAAAAGCCCTCGCGCCGGATGACCTCCTGACAGCGCCCGCCGGAGACCGTGCGCGGAAAATAGGCGCCCATCTCGGCCAATGTGGGCAGCATCTTGAGCTTGCCCAAAAGCCCTTGCGGTGGCTGCATCTCCAGCAGGCCGCGGATGCGCGCCGCCACCTCGTCTGCGTGCTCGACGCCGAGCGCCATGGCCATGCGCCGCCGCGAGCCGAATTGATTGATGAGTAGAGGCCGCCCGGCGTAGCCGGTGGGATTTTCAAACAGCAGCGCCGGTCCCGCGCGCTTGCTCACGCGGTCGGTGACTTCGGTGATCTCCAGGTGCGGGTCCACGGCGGCGGTGATCCGCTTGAGTTCTCCCGCTCGCTCCAGTGCGGCGATGAATTCCCGCAGGTCGGCAAAGGCCATGGGCTGGATTATAGAGCGGTTCCAGACTCGATGTCGCCCGCTCCGGGCAGATTGCGTGCGGCTTTTCCTGATGTCAAAGCCGCAAACGCTTTGGTTGCGGGAGATTGCCAGTCTGGAACCGCTCCAGCCTTTGCCAGCGCGTGAATTCGATTGAACGCGGACGCCCAGCGCGGCTTGCGCCGCGCGGCCCGCTCTCTAAGGCCGCGGGGCCGCTGCGCCCCGGCTCCGCTGCCAGCGCGTCGCCGCTTCGAGGCGCGGCCCGAATACGGGTCCGGCCCGCAGGCGGCAGGCCAGGGTTTGCATCCATCCCGGCGCCGTCAGCGCCCGCCGCAGCGCGGCTGCGGTGCGAAAGCCGCCGCCGGCGGCCGCCTCCAGCGCTGCGGGATAGTCCGCCTCGGCACCCGAGGCAATGGCCTCGGCGGCCAACTGGCCCGAGAGCAGGGCGCGGGCAATGCCGTCGCCGGTGAATGGGTCCACGAAGCCGCTGGCATCGCCTGCGGCGAGCGCCTCGCCCATGCGCGCGGCGCGAGGCCCCAAGGTGATTCCGGCGGTGACCACGGTCGGTGTCGCCTGCCATGCGCCCTCCAGCCGCGCGCATAACCACCGTGTACCGGGCAACTGGGCCAGCCAAGTGGCGAAGTCACGGCTCTCGGCCAGGCGCAAAGGCGCATGCTGCCGCAGAAGGCAACACACGTTCGTCCATCCGTTCTCCACCGGCGCCACGCCGCAGTAGCCGCCCGGAAAGCAGTAGAGCTCGACTTGTGGCCTTTGCGGCAGGCCGGCAAAGCGGGCCTTGAGGCCCAGCCAGCGGGACCGCCCGGGAGAGTGCGGGTTCGGATGCCGCCCATTAGCGATGATCACTGCGCCGGCGATCGGCGTTTCTCTCGACGCCAGTCGCACCGTCGAACGCGGATGCACCTGCACCCCTGCCTGCACTGCCGCATGCCAGAGGGCTCCGTCCAGCGCCAGGCGCGACACGCCTCGCGCCGCGCTGCGCAGGGGAAATTCCGTGCGGGCCCCGCCGCGCGACGTCAGCGCTGCGTGCGTAATGAGCGGCGCCGCCTCGAGCAGCGCGGGTGCGTAGCGCTCGAGCAGCGGCAGTGCCTCGGCCGACACGAATTCCCCGCACACTTTGTCGCGCGGAGCCTCCGCACTCTCGTACAGCCCCACGCGCAAGCCGTGCGCCGCGGCCGTGAGCGCGGCGCTGGTTCCCGCCGGGCCGCCCCCGATCACCGCGAGATCGTCAATCACCGCGCGCAGCCTCCGCGTATAAGATCAGCCCCAGCCGGTAATGGGTCAGCCGCACCAGCGTGTGGCGTCGCGCTCCGGCCAGTTGCTCCATCTCCTCCGCCGTATAGGCCTGGCGCACACTGCGCGGCCCGTCGTAGCGCGTGATGCGGCTGAAGCGCGGCCGCAGCAGCCAGATGGCTGCGTAGGCGGCCCAATGCCGCTCCAGGTCATTGATCACCACCGCCCGCCGCGCCACCCGCGCCATCTCCCCGAGCACCTGCCCGGCCGCCGCGCCGTGGAAATGGTGCAGGAATAGGTTGCACATCACCACCTCAAAACTCCGGTCGGCAAACGGCAGGCGCAGGGCGTCGCCGGCCACGCGCGATCCGCTTGCGCCCATGTGGCTCGTCCGCCGGTCGAGGGCGACTATCCGGCGCGCGCCCAAGCTGGCGCCCACGTACGCGGCCACCTCGCCCCGTCCTGCGCCCACATCCAACACGCTCTCCGCCGCAGGCAGACTCTGCAACAGTTGCCGCCACGAGCTCAGTCCGCCCAGATGGCGGTGGATCCAACCCAACTCGTCGAGGCTGCGCGCGATTTCCTCCGGTGTACCGCCGTCTTCGTCGAGCAACTCCTGGGCCAGCCGCTGCCGCATCGCTTCAGCCTTAGCGGCTCACCACCAGGGCCGAGTTCTTCGACCCGAACGCGATGCAATTGCAGAGCGCGTGCCGGATGGCCGCTCTCCGCCCCGCCTCGGGCACGTAGTCCAGATCGCATTCCGGGTCCGCCACCTCCAGGTTGACCGTCGGCGGCAGCATGCCGTCACGCATGGCCAGCAACGTGGCCGCCACCCCGGCCGCACCGCACGCCCCCTGCGGATGCCCGATCAGCGACTTCAGCGACGACATCGGAATCCGGTACGCCCCCGGCCCGAACGCGTTCTTGACGGCGCGCGTTTCGACGCGGTCGTTGAGCACGGTCGCCGTACCGTGCAGGTTGATATAGTCCATCGCCTCCGGCGCGAGCCCGGCATCGCTGAGCGCCAGTGCCATGGCGCGTGCCGGTTCCTCGGCCGATTCGTCCAGCCGCACGCGATGAAAGGCCTCGCAGGTTGAGCCGTAGCCGGCCAGCTCACCGTAGATGCGCGCGCCTCGGGCAAGGGCGTGCTCCCGGTCTTCGACCACGAACATCCAAGCGCCTTCGCCCAGCACAAAGCCGTCGCGGTCGCGCGAAAAGGGCCGCGAGGCGCGCTCCGGCTCCCCGTTCCAGCGCGTGCTGAGAATCTTCATCAACTGAAAGGCCTTGACGATCAGCGGCGATAAGGGCGCGTCGGCGCCGCCGCACACCACCATGTCCACGGTGCCGGCCTGGATGTGCTGGCGCGCATAGCCCAGCGCGTCGGTCGAGGAAGTGCAGCCGGTCGAAATGACGTGGCTGAACCCGCGCAGCCCGAAGCGCATGGAAACCTCGCTGGCCAGGGTTCCGTGCGTGGCCGAGGGAATGGTGTAGACGCTGCAGCGGCGATCGCGGCCGCTGAAGTACAGCGAAAATTGCTTCTCCACGAACTCCAGGGCGCCACCGCCGCTGCCTACCAGCACCCCCATTCGCCGCCGCTGCTCCAATTCCAGAGCCGCCGCGTCCACTCCGGCATCGGCCAGCGCTTCCGCAC
>JBOGKL010000331.1:0-2243 GCA_050745525.1 Terriglobales bacterium
CCGCAATATTCGACGCGGCAGTAGCGGCCATCGGAGCAATGCAGCGCGCGGGCCTGCGCGTGCGCCGCGTCTCCCCCTATCGGCGCACGGCGCCGGAAGACGCAACCGGCCGCCACTGGTATCTCAACGCCGCCGTCGAGCTGGAAACCGAGATGCTGCCGCGCGTCCTGCTGCGCCGCCTGCGCCGCATCGAGCTGCAAGCCGGCCGTCACACCCGAGGCCACCGCCACCCCCCGCGCACGCTCGATCTGGATCTTCTTATTTACGACCGCGCGCGAATTAGCACCCCCGAATTGGAGGTTCCGCACCCACGCTTGGCCCGATCGTTTGTCCTGGCGGCGCTTGCGGACCTGAACCCGAAGCTGCGCCCGCCCGGAGCGGCGCGTTCCGTGCAGCAGATGCTGGCTCTATTTCCCAGCCGCTTCCCGCGCCAGTAGCACCCGTTGCGCCTTGGCTTCTAGCGCCTGGGCCTGCGGAAGCAGCGTCACGGCCTTGAGCACTTCCGGATCCACCTGCATCAGCGCCTCGTAGCCGGTGCCCAACCCATACACGCTCGACAGAATGCGGAAGCGAATCTGGTGCTTGAGCCAAGTCGCGTTGGCGTTCACGTCGGCCGGATTTAACTGCACGTGCTGGGTTGCCAGAAACGCCGTGAACGCCTGCAGCGTGGCCGCATCCGGCTTCCAGTTCTTCGGAACAGATGCTTGCTTGCTGAGGAACTGGTCGGCAAACTCGTAAAAGGCCGTCCGGCCGAGTACCATCTGCTGGAAGTCGTTCAGCTTGAGTGGAGGCAGTTGCACGTCCGGGGTGATGCCGCCGCCGCCGTACACGGTCCGGCCGATGTCGGTCATCTTCACTTGCCGCTGATCGAGCGGCGTCTGCTTGTGGCTATGAACGTAGAAGTAGTCGTAGAGGGAAACGCCCTCGTAGGGGCGCTGAATCAGCCGCCCGCTAGGCGTGTAGTAATGCGCCGTGGTCAGTGCCAGACCGGTGCCGTCGCCCAGTTCCAGCACCGTCTGCACCAGGCCTTTGCCGAAGGTGGTCTGCCCGACGATCAGGCCGCGGTCATGGTCCTGAATCGAACCGGAGACGATCTCGGCCGCGCTGGCCGTCATGCTGTTGACCAGCACCACAAGCGGAAAATCGTGCCCGCCGTTCCCGCGCGTGGCCACCAGGACGTGCTCGGGCGAGTTGCGCCCATGGTCGCTGACGATGACCTGTCCCTTGGCCAGAAACAGCCCGGCCACGCCCTGCGCCTGCCGCAGCAGCCCACCCGGATTTCCCCGCAGGTCCAAAATAACCCCGCGAACGCCCCCGTTGGCCTCCAGGTGGTCAAGGATGGCCGACATCTCGCTGGTGCTGGTTTCGGTGAACCCGGTCAGGTGAATGTATACGATGCCCGGCTCAATCTGAAACTGGCAGTCCACGCTGTTGTGCTGCACATCGGCGCGCAACATCGTAAACGTCAGCTCGTGCGGATGGCCGACCCGCTTCACCGCGATGGTCACGCGCGTCCCGCGCGGCCCCTTGAGCAGCGTGGCAACCTGATCGGTGGTCATGCCTACGGTCGAAACCCCGTTCACCGCCATGATCAGGTCATAGGGCCGCAGCCCTGCTTTGAAGGCCGGCGTGCCCTCGAACGGCTGCACCACCCGGCTCTGGTTATTGCGCGCGTCCACGGCGCCGATCAGCATTCCCACGCCGGAGTAGCGGCCCTGCTGGTTTTCCAGCACCTGGGCAAATGCTTTCGGATCCCAGAAACTCGAGTGCGGATCGAGCTGCCGCAGCATGCCCGGAACGGCGCCATCGTAGATGGCCGTGCTCGGGTTCACGGGCGCGGCATAATTGGCCGCCACCAAGTGGTAGACGTCGGCAAATTTGCGCAGGTCAGACTCAATCTGGCTGTCATTGTTGCCCGAGTCTGGGGCCACGGTTTGCCCGGCGGCAGCTTCGGTGATGGCGCGCGGGCCGTACAGCCTCCCCAAAATGGCACACACGGCCAGCACCAGCACGATGATCAACGGCGTTCGGATTTTTCTCATGATGCGGCTGAGGAGAAGGGTGACGGCAACCGGCCGCTGCCAGCAGCTTGGCAACCTGCTCGCAGTATAACAGATGCAATTTGCGCGCTCTTTTGCGCTTTCTCCACTACGCCTGCGCCGTGGCCTCCCGCACCCTGGCGCCGAAGACGCCGTCGGGACGAAGCCCCGGCGCAAGGCGGCGCGAGCCGCCCAGCAGCAGCT
>JBOGKL010000332.1:0-11028 GCA_050745525.1 Terriglobales bacterium
TCCGTACGGAGTTTCAACTGCCGCGCCGCGACCGCGGCCGCGGGCTCTGGCTGGATTTTCACGGCATCAACTACCGCGCCAACATCTGGCTAAACGGCCGCGAGTTGGCAACGCAAAAACAGGTCCGCGGCACGTTCCGGCGTTTCGAGTTCAACGTCACCGGCCTCGCGCACGTGGGCCGCAACGCAATCGCCGTCGAAGTCTATGCGCCGCGCGAGCGCGACCTGGCCATCACCAACGAGGCATGGAACCCCATGCCGCCCGACAAGGACATGGGGCTGTGGGGCAAGGTCATGGTCCGGAGCAGCGGCCCGGTCGCCATCCGCCACGTCTGGGTACGCACACGGCTGGACCTGCCCAGCCTGGCCATGGCCCATCTGAGCGTAGCCGCCACTTTGATCAATGCCACCGGCGCCGCGCAGCAGGGTGTGCTGCGGGGCAGCGCCGCCGGGCATGCGTTCCAGCGCTCCGTCACACTGGCGCCGCATACCAGCCAAATCGTGGACATAGCGCTCGCAATTGCCCATCCGGCGCTGTGGTGGCCGAACGGCATGGGCAACCCCGTCTTGCATCCGCTCCGCATGGCATTTGTGATCCGCGGCCGCGTCAGCGACCGCAGCCGCCAGATGTTCGGCATGGACGAGATCACGGCGCGCAAGAATGCCCAGGGGGCCGAGCAGTTCTACATTAACGGCCGGACCGTCTTCGTGCGCGGCGGCGGCTGGACCCCTGACATGATGCTGCGCGACGGCCCGGCCAAATGGACGGACGACTTCCGCTACGCGCGGCTGCTCGGCCTGAACACCATACGGCTGGAAGGCAAGCTTCCCGACAACGCATTCTTTGACTTGGCTGATCGCTACGGCATCCTCATCATGGCCGGGTGGTGTTGCTGTGATCACTGGCAGGAATGGCCGCGCTGGAAAAACGACGAGGGCGCCGTCGCCACCGCTTCACTGCACGACCAGGCGCAGCGGCTGCGCGGCCACGCCAGTTTATTGGTCTGGCTGGATGGCAGCGACATCCCGCCGCCGGCGAAAGTAGAGCAGTCCTATCTGCGCGTGTTGCACGAGTTGGACTGGCCCAAGCCCATCCTGTCGTCGGCCTCGGCGCACCCGGCGCAGTTCACCGGACCCTCCGGCGTCAAGATGACAGGGCCGTACTCATACGTGCCGCACGTGTACTGGCTGGCGGATTTGAAGCAGGGCGGCGCGCTGGGCTTTAATACCGAGACCAGCCCGGGCGCGGCCATTCCTCCCATCGCCAGCTTGCGGCGGTTCATCCCGCCCGCGCATCTGTGGACGGCGCAGGGGGCGAACGACCGCTACTGGACCTTCCACGCCGGGAGCGGCAACTTTACCAACCTCAACCGTTACTTGAAGCCTCTGGCCGCGCGCTATGGGGCGGCATCGAATTTGCGCGGGTTCGTCTGGGAGTCGCAGGCCAGCTCCTATGAGGCGGAACGGGCCATGTTTGAAGCTTACGGGCGCCGGCAAGGAACTGCCACCGGCGTCATCCAGTGGATGCTCGACAACGGCTGGCCCTCGTTGATCTGGCATCTGTACGACTACTATCTGCGGCCGGGGGCAGGCTTCTACGGCGTCGAGCGGGCGAATGAACCACTGCACATTCAATACTCGGATTTCGACCGCGCCATCAGCGTCGTCAATCACGCGCTCACGTCCAGCCCGGCCGTGACCGCCAATGCCGTGGTAACCGATCTCGCGGGCCACATCCTCTATGCCCATCAGGTTGCGGCACAGGTCGGGCCGCAAGCGGACGCCGATCTTTGGACGCTGCCCCATTTCCCCGGCACCGTGTTTTTGGAGCTGCGCCTACGCGGCGCGAAGAGCCGGACCATCAGCCGCAACTTTTACTGGCTTTCGGCCAAGCCCGATGCGCTCAATACCAAGGCCGGAACCTGGTTCTATACGCCCGAGAGCCAATATGCGGATTTCACCGCGCTGGCCAAACTGCCGGCGGCGCACGTGTCCGCGCGCGTCAGTTTTGGCCGGGGGACGGCGCGCGTCCGGGTCGTCAATCGCGGACCGGGCGTGGCCCTGCTGATTCATTTGCGGATCGTGAACAGCCGCACCGGCGAAGAGCTATTGCCGGTCTGGTGGCAGGACAACTACATTTCGCTGCTGCCGGGAGAATCGGATTCCGTGCGCGTCCGCTTCCCTGCCCCGCAGTTGCGCGACGCCCCTCCGGCTCTGCGCGTGGATGGGTGGAACCTGCCCGCGGTCAGTGGATCTCGAACGTCACGGTAACCACCAGGGAGCTGTGCTGGTAACCGGCGGGCAATGGAAAGTGCTCGGCCGCCGCCATTTGCTGCACCGCGGTGTAGGCCATGCTGTTCACCTCCACCGAGTTGGCGCGGCTCACATAATGAATCGAGTTAATGACGCCGGAGCTGTGGACGGTCATGATCACAGTGACCTTGAGGCCGGAGGGAATCACCGGATCGCGCGGCTGCAGGCTCCAGTAATATTCCAAGCGGTCCCGAAGATGATTCACCCAATCGGTGTAGAGGTTGCCGAAGTTGGCGTCGCCAAACGATACGCCGCCGCCCCCGCCTGATCCCTGGGCGGAACTGGTGGCCGGGAAGGAGACGCGTCCGCCGGCGCCGTAGGCCACGCGGTTGTCACGTTTTTTGGTACGGTCGGCCATAGCCAACTCGCGGGCTTCGATCTCCGCCTGCTTGCGCGCCACCGCGATTGGGTTGTACGAGGGCAGGGCAACCGAATGGCGCGGAGCGCGCGGGCGGGGCGCGGGACGCGAGATTCCTGGTGCGGGCAGATCATTGGCCAGCCGGTTCTTCGTCGGCTCGACGACCTTGGAGGGGATGGGGATGGCGCCGCCGGGAAGGCTCGTGACCAAGGTGGCCTGGATGGCGCCCGCCGCGGCCGTGCCGGGGTGCTTGCCTCCCAACGGCAGGTACTGCCCCAGCCAGGCGCTGTAGAACAGAAGCAAACCGAGCACGAGGTGGAGACCGACCGAGAACACCCAGCTCGAGGTCCCCGTGCGCTGCGTTTGCGACCCCTTCACGGGCACACTCATTTCTTGCCGCCGGCGGGCGTGTGGTCGTAAGGATGAGTGACCATCTGCACCTGGGTCATCCCGCCCGACTGAATGGCGTCCATGACCCGCGCCAGAATACCCCAGGAAACGTGCTCATCGGCGCGGACATAGATGGCCTTTTGCTTGGTTACGGCGCCTTGCTTTTTCAGATCGGCGGCGATCGTGTTCAGGTTTGTCAGCGTGCTGCCGATGTAGACGTCGCCGCTGCGGTCCACGGAAACCACCAGGAGATTTTTTGTTAACTGCCGGGTGTTGTGCGTCTGCGGCAACGTCAACTGAATGCTCGACTGCACCACCGGCGCGGTGATCATGAAGATCACCAGCAGCACCAGCATCACGTCCACGAGCGGGGTGACGTTGATCTCAACCAGCGACGAGTTGACGCCACCGTGCATGGGACCGACGGGCATAGCGCGCTACCTTCCCCCCACCGTTCCTCCCACTGTCGCGTGATCGTTGTCGGCGGCGGCGATCACATCCTGCGCTCGCGTGGTAACTTCCAGGGCGCATTCCTCAGTGGAAGTGGAAAGCTCGCGGATGCGGTGCACGAACTGGTTGTAGGCGATCAGTGCGGGGATGGCAGCGAACAACCCCGCCGCCGTGGTAATCAAGGCCTCTGCCACGCCGGGCGCCACCGCACGCAAGGTGGCCGTGCCCGCCGTGCCCAGATCGTAGAAGGCGTCCATAATTCCCCAGACCGTGCCGAACAGGCCAATGAAGGGACTGGCCGAGGCAATCGTGCCCAACCAGCTCATCTTCGTTTCCATGAGCGCAACCTGATCGCCAGTCTCGGCCTTGAGCGCGCGCTCGACGCTGGCCACGCTGCGGCTACCGCCGGGGCGCAACTGCCGCTCGAGCTCGTCGTAGCCGGCCTCGAAGACGGAGACAGCCGGACTGGGCAGAAAGTTTTCCGAGGCCGCATGCAGCTCGCTTAAGCGGCCGGCCTTGTACAGTGCACGCAGAAAAGCCCGTGTCTTGCGCCGGAGCTGGCGCAAGGAGCGCCACTTGTCGTAAATGATGGTCCAGGAAAAAAGTGAGAGCAGAAGCAGGATGACAAGGATTACCTGCGCGACCGTGCCGATGTTGGCAATCATGCCGGACACCGCTGCGCCGGGAGCTACCAAGCCCAAGATAGTCAAGTGGACTCCTGTCCCTGCGGCCCTTCGGCGACCGCTCGGTGGGGATAGCTTAAAAGTAGCATAGGCGTTCAGAGATCAGGCGTAAGGCTGTATTCTTGGACGGCGCGGCACCATGCTAATTACCCTCCAGGTCGAGAATTACGCCCTGATGGAAAGGGCAGAAATCAGCTTCGGACCGGGGCTGAATGTGCTGAGCGGAGAAACCGGCTCGGGCAAGTCCATTCTGGTGGACGCACTGGGCTTGCTGCTTGGGGAGCGCGCCGAGGTGGGAGCGATCCGCAGCGGCGCCAGCCAGGCGGTGGTGAGCGGAAGCTTCGAGTCGCCTTTCGCCAGCAATGCGGAAGCCGCCGTGTGGTGCGAGCAGTACGGTCTGTCGCGACTCGAAGAGGAGATCCGGCTGCGGCGCGAGATCGGGATTGCGCGCAGCCGGGCGTTTATTGATCATCAGGTGAGCACGCTGGGACTGCTGCGCGAGCTGGCCCGCCGCCTGGGCGAAATTCATTCTCAGAACGAGGCGCTGGTCAGCTTCACACCTGCGGCACAGCTCCGCTTGCTGGGCCGGTTTGCCGGAACTGAAGAGGCGGCGGCCGACGTCAGCTCTGCCTATGCGGCTTGGCGCGATTGGGATGAGCGGCTGAAAAAGGAGGAGACGGAGCGGCTCAAGGCGGCCCAGGAGGCGGACCTGTGGCGCTTCCAGGCCGAGGAGATTGATGCCGTCCAGCCAGAAGCCGGTGAGGACGCGCGGCTGAAGGACGAGCGCTTGATCCTTGCCAACGCCGAACGCGTGCTGAGTGCAGCGCAGGCGGCCTATGGACTGCTCTACGACGCGCCGGACGCGGTCGCCGTACAACTTAAGGCCGCGCAAAAGCAGGTGCAGGAGTGGCAGCGGTTTGATCCGGCAGCGGAGGCACTGAACCGGCGATTGGAGGCCGTGCGGACGGAAGTGGACGATGTAGCGCAGGAAACCAGATCGCTCTTTTCGCGCATCGAGGCGGCGCCGGACCGGCTGCAGGCGGTCGAGGACCGGCTGGAAGCGCTCGACCGGCTGCTGCGGAAGTACGGACCTGCACTCGAGGATGTCCTGGCGAAACGGCAAGCACTGGCCGCGCGGCTGGAGCGGCTTTCGCAGTCAGCAGAAGTGGCGGCGCATACGCGCGAGCAGGCCCAGGCCGCGCACGTTGAATACCAAAAGCGCAGTGCGTTGTTGAGCCAGAAGCGCCACGCCGCAGCCAAACTACTGAAGAAGAAGCTGGAAGCCGAAGTGGCCGAGTTGGCGATGACACTACAGTTTGAGATCGAGTTCACGGAGTCGGAACCTGGGCCAAGCGGCACCGATCGAGTGCGCTTTCTCGCCTCAACGAATCCGGGCGAGCCCGTGCACCCGGTGGCCGAAATTGCCTCCGGCGGGGAGCTCTCGCGGCTTTTGCTGGCGTTGCATCTGGTGGCGGAGAGCCAGCGCCCACAGACGGGAGCGGGGGCTCAACGGACACTGGTGCTGGATGAAATTGACGCGGGCATCGGCGGACGCGCGGCCGCCGCCGTGGGACGGAAGCTGCAGCGTCTGGGCCAGCATTACCAGGTGCTCTGCGTGACGCATTTGGCGCAGATCGCCTGCTGTGCGGGCACGCACCTGCGCGTGGAAAAACAAGAGAGCCATGGCCGGACCGTCACCGAGATCAGCGCGCTGAGCGGCGAGGCACGGACCGCGGAGATCGCGCGGATGCTGGCCGGCAACGCCACGGACCCGATCGCACTGCGCCACGCGCGCGAGCTGCTGACCGGGGCGGGTGGCGAGAAAAAAGCAGCGAGGCGCTAATCGCAGGCCAAAGCCGCCGGCACGGACACGGAGGAGCCGGCGAGGCTCCGCCAGCGGGCCAGAGCCGTGTTGAGATGCTGACAGCCGATGCGGTAGTCGCCTTGTTGCGCTCCGGTCGGTGCGGCATCGCTGTCGGATTCGATCAATCCGAGCAAGCGCGTCAACTCGGTCCCGGCGTTGGTCAGCGTAGGCGAAGAAGGTCGCGAACGGCCGAAGAAGCCGCGCCGTTGCGCCCCTTCGACAGCCTTGATGGCGGCCGCCTGGGGCGAACCGGAGGGTAACGACTGGAGCGCGGCGGCAGTCTGGCGGCGGGCCGTGTAGGCGTGTTGGATCGCGTTCATCAGCTTCATCTCCAGCGCATGCGTCGCCTCCAGCGCCGAGACCACGGCGGGCGAGGAGCCGCGCCGCGGGTCGTTGATCACGGTCAGTTTTTGCGAGTAGGCGTGACCATCCACATGCAGGGTCACGGTGTATATGCCGGGCAACACCAACGGGCCTTGCGGCGTGGGCGGCGTATCGTGCGGGATGGCGGTCATGGGCAGGCTGAGTTGCGCTCCGGCGGGCCGCTCATAGCGCAGGTCCCAAACCGCGCGGTTCGTGCCCGCGTCGATGGACAGCGGATGCAGCGGCTGCTTCCAGTAGTCGGGCACGGTCTGCGGAGCCTTGGCCAAGGCAACCAGCGCCGGATCGGGGATGCTCGACAGCGTGCGGATCAGATTTCCGGCCGCATCGTGAATCTGAATGGTGATGGGACCCTGGGACGGCGAAGCGAGCCAGTAGTAGAGAATCGCGCCATTCGGCGGATTGGGACGGTGCGGAACTTCAGGGGGGAACGGGGTATCACGGTTCAAATCACGATGAACACGAACCGCGCGGCCGGGCTCGAACAGATGCGCCGGCTCGGAGGTGATCTGCGCCGCAGCGCCGCGGGCAAGCTGGCGCAATGGAGACATGCCGTCCAGAATCCAGAAGCCGCGGCCGTAGGTGCCGATCACCAGATCATCGCCATGGACGACCAGGTCGCGAATCGAGGTGGTGGGCAGGTTCTGGCGCAGCGATTGCCAGTGAGCACCGTCGTCGAAGGAGATGTACACGGTGTTTTCTGTGCCGCAATAGAGCAGTCCGGGTACCTTCGGGTCTTCACGAACCACGCGCACGAAGCTGCCCTCGGGCCGGCCGGTGGGCAGGCCATTCACGATCAGCGTCCAGTGCCGCCCGTAGTCGCGCGTACGCCAGATGTAAGGCTTGTAGTCGCCGACATTGCGGTTGTCCATTTCCGCGTAGGCCTCGGCGGGATTGGTATGACTGGGTTGGACGAAATTGAATTCGGCGCTGGCGGGAGCGCCGGGCGGGGTGACCTCAGTCCAGTGCGTCCCCATGTCGCGGGTGAGCCAGACGAGGCCGGTGTTGGTGCCGGCCCAGATCTCGCCGCGCGCGGCCGGCGAGGGCGATAGCGCCGTGAGCGCGGGCGTGGGACGGCCATAGGCAGGCGCCACCGGCGGCTGGCCATTGTGGGCGGATAGATCGGGGCTGATGTCACGCCAGTGCTGACCGCCGTCGCGAGTGACGCTCACGTATTGGGTTCCGAAGAACATTACGTGCGAGTCCTGCGGCAGGAACGCGATCGGCGGGTTGGAGAACTCGCGATAGACCTTGCCGTTGCCGCCGGGCGATACGTCCTGCACCGTCCACATGGGGCGGACGACTTTGACCAGCAAGCTCTCGAGACCGCCGATGTAGATAATGTTCGGGTTGAGCGGGTCGGGGGCGACGGAACCGGCTTCCCCGGCGGGCATCGGATACCAGTCGTAGGGCGTGATCTCGCCCAGCTTGCCGCGGCTAGCCACCGCGACGGCGCCGGTATCCTGCTGCGTGGCATAGACCCAGAAGGGGAAGCGGTTGTCGGTGGCGATGCGATACACCTGGGCCGTGGATTGGTTGTACCAGGGGCTCCAGGTCATGCCGTGGTCAAGCGTTACGGCTGCGCCTTGATCCACGCCCAGAATCATGCGCTTGTCGTTGGTGGGGTCAATCCACATGACGTGGTAATCGTCGCCGCCGGGAGCGCCTTTGAAGCTGGCGAAGGTGTGCCCGCCATCGGTCGAGCGGTACATCGAGGTTTGCATCACGTAGACGATGTCAGGGTTCTGCGTGTCGGCATAAACGCCGGATATATAGTCACTGCCGGTGATGCGGCGGTCGGAGGTGGCTTTGGTCCAGGTTGCGCCGGCATCATCGGAGCGGTAGAGACCGAAGGGGCCGACCAAGTACACGCGACGGCCGTCGGTGTGGGGCGCGACGGTCACGCCCATGCGGCCGCGCAGCGGCGGCAGGCCATGGCCGCTGATTTGGGCCCAGGTGGCGCCCTCGTCGGTGGATTTGTAGAGCGCGGTGCCGTTCTCGTAGACCTTGTGCTGGCCGGGATTGGGGTTGTACTGCAGGTAGGTGGTGGCGAAGACCTCGCTGGGATCGTCAAAGGCCCAGTCCATGTCGCGGGCGCCGGTCATGTCGTCGCGGTAAAGAACCTTGGTCCAGGTCTGGCCGCCATCGGTGGAGCGATAGACGCCGCGGTCGGGACTCTTGAAGTGATAATCGCCCTGCGTGGCCGCAAGAACCAGGTTGGGGTCGTGGGGGTCCACCAGGATGCGGGCGATGCGGTGGGTGTGCGTGAGGCCGGAGGGGAACCAGGTCTTGCCGCCGTCGGTGGATTTGTACATGCCATTGCCCTCGTTGAGGGCAAGGCCGGTAATCAGGTCGCCGGTTCCGGCATAGATGATGTTCGGATCGGAGGTGGCAATGGCGAGCGAGCCGATGGAATCCACCGCCTTGACGCTGTCGAAGATCGGGCGCCAGGTTACACCGGCGTTGTCGGTCTTCCAGACGCCTCCGCCGGGCAGACCGATGTAGAAGACACCGGGCTGGCCAATCACACCCGCCACGGCCGCCACGCGGCCTCCGCGCATGGGACCGATGTTGCGCCAGCGCAGTCCAGCGTAGAGGGCGGGATTGACTTGCGCGGCAGCCACAGCAGCCGCGGCCAGCAGAAACAAGACAAGACGGCGAGTCATTCGCCTAGCTTACCCGACACCGCCCGGCCTCCGCGCCGAAATCGGACACCGGCCGCCTGGAAGCGGCTCATGCCGGCGGAAGCTGCGATCCGCCTGCACCGCCGCCCGGCCTCCGCGCGTGGGACCGATGTTGCGCCAGAGCAGGCCGGCGGACAGTGCGGGGTTGACTTGCGCGGCACCCATTTTTGCTACCGCTATGAAGGGCAGCGGGAGCGGCGAGCCAGGCGATTCATTTGTGCCAGCTTGCCTCTTGCCCCCCCATTTGTGGCAATTGACGCGGCTCTCATCGCGAGTAGAAGCTGAATCTGCTCGAATCCGGAGGCTGCCATGAAGTGGAGTAATTTGCGCCTGCCTGCCTGCCTGCCTGCCTAGCCGTCCTGGGCTGCCTTCTGCTGCCGCTTGCGGCACAGATTCCTAACCTCACGGCTTCAACCGCAACCCCGCTCCCCGAGTACGGCCACACCTACATCGGCGCCAAGTTGCCGGCCGGCGCCGACGCGCTCAGAGTCTTTGGCGGCAGTGTGAACGAGTTCGTCAATCCATCCACCGGATCGTTGAGCTGGCGCATCTGTACCACGCCGCCCAAAGGGCGGCAGCTTTCGATTCCCTTCTGCTTCGTCTACAACTCGGCCGGCGTCCATCATCTGGAAAGCAACGCGCCAGGCAACCTGGCCTGGAACTCCGATGCATCCTACCTTGAGCAGGGCGGCTGGACCTACAGCCTCCCGGAGCTGAGCGAGGTCATCAGGCAGGACGTGAACGGCAGCTACGTCTGCGACTACGCCACCGACTACGTGTTCCGCGACAGCGAAGGCGGGCGGCACGCGATGGCACTTTCGGTGGTGGGCCCAGCGCCGAATGCGCCGTCAGACTCTTGCTCGCAGACCTCGCCCGCCCGCACCGCGGTCAGCACCGGAGGCGAAGGGGCCATTCTGGCGACGACCGCGCAGCCCGCCGGTGCTTTCTCGGTCACCCCGGTAACAATTACCGACGCCGACGGCACACGCTACATCTTCAATGACCCGAACAAGAACGCCGGGGCCAACGGCTTCGCCTCCGATCTGCCCGATGTCATTGAAGACCGCAACGGCAACGAGATCGCCATCACTGACAACGGCGACGGTGATGTCTCCGTCAGCGACACCGTGGGCCGCGCCTTGCTAGCGACAACAAGCTTCGGCGCCGGCACCGATTCGGTGCAGCTTTCGGGCCAGTCCGAGCCCTATGAAGTGGACTGGGGCGGCGCCGCCGCCAATTACACCGTGGATGCGAACGTAGAATCGGGCGCCTGCACCGTACCGACGACGATTTCCGGCTCGCAACCCGAAGTCACTTCGATCACGCTGCCCGACGGCGGCGAGTTTAAGTTCGCGTACGACCCCGCCTACGGCTTGCTCGAGCGCATCACCTTCCCGACCGGAGGCTACGTGCGCTATGTCTGGGGCGTGAACGCGCAGGCCGAGGAGGGGACGTTGGACGCCACCTCCGGCACGTGCTCGGTGCGCTACGGCGAGCCGGCCGTCACGGCGCGCTACGTCAGCCTCGACGGCACGAACGAGGTGCTCGACCAGAGCCTTGCCTACTCGACCACCTGGGGCAGCGGCGCCGACTGGACGTCCAAGACCGCCACCCTGACCAACGCCGATGAACTGCGCGGCCAGAACTTCCAGACCGTCTACGCCTACTCAGGTTACACGGTGCCGTTACAGCCGAACGACGATACCGACTCAACCCTCCAGATTCCCGTCGAGGCCACCATCACCGCCAAGGATTGGGGCGGGGCCACGCTGCGCACCGCCGCCTACACCTGGAACAACCCGCGCGAGCCGGCGAGCGAGGAGTTCACCGAGAGCGACGGCGAAGTCAGCGAGCAGACCTATCTCTACGATCAGAACGAGCAGCAAACGGAAAAAGACGAATACAA
>JBOGKL010000333.1:0-7562 GCA_050745525.1 Terriglobales bacterium
GTGAATGGCCACGCCCGAATCGCTGCCGTCGCCGCGGACACCAATGGCTACAAGCTGTTCCAGCACGACGTCGCTCGCAGTTGTGGACGGTGTGCCAACCTGAATGGTGTCGGTATTGGGAGTCTGCTGCTCGATGCGCGTGCCTACGCTGGTGCTATCCGCGCTAAAGCCCGTCAGGCGCACCGTGCTCTCAAGGACCAGGGGAGCCTGCAACTTGGCAAGCGATTCATCATCCATGACCCACCCGCCTGGCCCCGCGGAGTTCACCGCTTCCTGCAAGCCGCTGGTGGCCGAGGCCAGCGACCAGTTACTGCTGTGGTCGAATTGCGGAGTGAAGCACACGGACAGGGCCGACCCGCCCGCGCAGGCTGCGCCCACGCCGGTAAGTGTTACCACCTCGGGTGTGCCCGCCCCGCCGGCAACATAAAGCGTGTCCCCTGCGGTAACACCGGAAGGCAGCGTCCAGGAGGGCGTCACAGTCATGGGTTGGCCGGCGCTTAGCGTCACCCCGGGTGCGACTGGGGAAAAATCAAATGCGCTTGCCAGCAGCGGCCGATCCGGACCGACCTGTCGAGCCGCAAGCCCGGCAGTCAGCAACAAGCAAATCACAAAAAGTACTGTCTGCTTCATGGACTGATAGTAATCCGCGGCTGCATCCGGCCCACCGCGCCGCCGCACTTTCCCGTCTGCCGCCGCAAGGCAAGCTACAGTGGGTGCTCCCGAATCCCGGCGTGCTCGGCCATCTCCACCAGTGCCGGCCGATGCGTGCCGCCATAGCCGGTCATGGGTGCGCCATGCAGGGCCGGCGCCGCATCGTCGAACAGATCGGCCGCCGCCCGGTCATACTCGGCATCGCGCCGCTCCTGTTCGCGGAGTGCCTGCCAGGTACGCCGTCGGGCCCGGCCCGCGGCGCTGACCGGCGCCTCGGCCGACCCGCGTTCGCCGGCATCAATGGCCAGCATCAGGTGACGCTCGGTGGGATACCAGTGCATCCTGGCGCCCACATCCTCGTAATCGCCGAACTGCGGATAATCGCCCAGAGCGGCCAGGCCGCACGCCAGCACCGTACCACCGTCGTTCGCCGGACGATACCACTGTTCCGGAGTTCCGTAACTCGCGGCCGGCGTCCAACGCTCGATCAGCCAGCACTCCTCGCCTGGGTATTTCCGCACCCAGCGCATCTCGGCGCGGCGCCGCAGAACACGGCCCCCGTCCCAATCACACCACTCACCGCCCGAACGTTCCACCCGCGCCGGCGCCCACACCAGCCGGTACCGCGGTTCGCCGAATGGGGAGCGGCCGTAGCGCCGTCGCAGCTGCTCTTGCAGCCACCGCGGCGCCACTCGGCCTCGAATATCGTCGCGTCTCAGTTGTCCCTCTTCATCTCGGCATGCGCGTCACGGATGGCGCCCAAAACTGCGACGCGGTCCGCGCGTGCGAGTGCCTCCAGACAACGCCCGCAAAAGTCCCGCTTCTTCCGCGGTGCTTTGCCGCATGCGCGGCACGGGTTGAGGATGGCTTCGGCGGTGACGACCATGGTTAATACCCCGCCGGCAGCGCCAGTCCGCTGATGGAGCTGACCGCCTTCGGGTTGTCAATGAAGAACTGCACGCCCGTGACCAGGTAGAACAGGTAGCTGGCGGCAATGCCGCCCGAGGCGCCGTAGACGGGGAACACGGTTTGCCCGCCGATTTCGTAGTAGTCAATGGGCAGCCACTCCACCCGCCCCCACGTCTCGAGGTTGATCAGGTCCATGCGCGTGGTGTAGGCGTGGATGTTCTCCTTGATCTTGATCCCGCCCAGTGTCTTGTTCTTGAAGAGCAGGTCCAGGTCTTTGTTTTCACCCTTGCTGACAATCTCATTGATGGCAAAGCCTAGTTCCTCGTAGGCGGCCACCTGCGCCGGATGCGCGTGCCATAACAGGTTGCCGAGCGCATCGGCTCCGATCGCCTGCCGGATCTGGTTGTAGGCAAGCCGCACCGGAGGCAGCGTCAGCGCGGCATTATTGGCGTTGACGCCGTTGGCCACAGCGTAGGGCTGCTGCCGCGAAATCCCCATCCACGTCCCCGCAGTCGAGGTGTTGTGGTGATACGGAATGCCGTACAGAAACGTGGGCTGCGCCCCGCTTACCCCGCTCACCACCACCACGTCGGTGGCCACGGTGCCGCTGGGAACCGCGCTCAGCGTGATCGTCTGTGCACCCCCGAGCATCTTGCTGATGCCGGTGATGGTGGCCGAGCCGCGGTTGGCGGTCAGGGTCGCGTCATAGATCTGGACAATCTGGTTGTCCATGAGCAGTCGCGCCCCAAACGGCGTGTCGTTCAGCGTGAGCACGTCGCCGCTGATGCTGGCCACGGTGCCGAACACGCCGTTGCCGGCCGTCTGCAGCGAGGCGTCGATCATGCGCCGGAACTGCTTCATGGCGTCAGCCACGTTGCGTTTGGCGGCGTTCTCAATCGCCTTGTCGCTGGCGTCGGTTGCGTATTCCACCAATTTGGTGATTTCCACCGCGAACGACAGCCCGATCGGAGTGATCTGGGCGACGTCGTAGTTCGTCCCCGAGCCGCGCCCCAGATCGCCGCCGTCGAAGCTGGCGTAGCCGAAGGCACCGCCGGGCTGAACCTGCAAGGGGATGCGTGCCGTGCGCGTCGAGACGCGCTCCACGTCGCGCTTCTGAATCATGGAAAAAAACGTGTCGTCACGCTCGTACAGGACCGGCAGCTTGGGCCGGACCTTTTCGAGCTGCAACGCCACGACTTGGGAGTTCTGTAAAGCCATTGTCGATGTCTCGCTCTGCCGGGCTCACCCCGGCGGGAAAAGTGTTGATTCCGCGGACGCGGCGACGCCGGCGTCGGAAGGCGCCCTGCGTTGCCTTGGCGCAGCCGGGCTTTAGGCCAGGTCCAAGATCTCGCGGTCGCTCAGCCGTCGCCCCAGCTTCTGTTCGGCCGCGCGCACCAGATCGCGCGCGCCTGGCTGGACCAGCGCTCCGGGCGCGCCCGCTGCCGCAGGTTCGCGGCGTGCGTGCGCCGTGGCGCTTTGCCGCTGTGTTTGGCGCTGGCGCAGACCGGTTCCGGCGCGCTTCAGGATCGGCTCGAGGATGTCGCGCCCGTTCTGACGCGTCCACGCCTTCACGCGCGCAATCATTTGCGCCCGTGTGTGCGGCGTCAAGGCGCCCGCCGCCATCGCTTCCTGCAGCGCGGCATTGTGCACCTTGTCCTGGTCGGCCAGCTGTACGACCTGCTCCAGGAAGTCGCGTGTGACATTGGCCTTGTCGTACTCGCTCAAGTTGGCTTGTGCCAAAATGCCGCCCACAAAACCCTCAATCTCGCGCCGCGCCTCCTGCGCCGTTTCGTCCAAGAACTGTTCGTTCGCCTGCTGTGCCTCGATACTCCGCCGGGATCGGAGATGCTCGAGTTCCTCGAGCTGCTGCCGGATGTGAGGCGGCAGGGTGCTGCCGGCATGCGGGATACCATCTTTCGCCCGAGGGTCAGGCGTCTTCGAGCTGTTACCCCAGCCGAGGGCCTCTCTGATGGCTTGCACCGCGTCGTTCAACGTCGTATCGCCGCGTTCGGCGGCACGGCCCTCCAGGCCGCGCAAAAAGGTGTGCTGCAGGAATTGCACTTGTCGCTCGTAGGCGCCGGTCGCGCCCGAGGCCTCATGCAGCTTCGTCCAAAACTGCTCTGGGTCAACGCCGTAATAGTGCGCATCCAGCCCGTCGAGCGCTTCCTGCGCGCTCAGTGCATCCCGCGCCAGGCTCAGGCTGGGTAACACGTCCTGATACTCGGCCAGCTCCTGCGAGCGCCGCGCCATCTGATATAGCTGTGCCTTCAGGCGCGGATTGGCCGCAGCGGCCTGCAACTCGGGACTTTCCTTGAGCCAGCGCGATAATGCGCTTGGCCCCCATTTGGTCGCCCCTGCCGACTCCGCCTGCTCTTGGGTGCCGGCTTCGGTGGCCGCGGGTTCGGCCAGTCCGGGCCCCGGTTCATCCCCGTTCTCTTCGTCCGGGTAATCCAGCTCCACCGGCGCCGGAGGCTGCTCGCCCACAACCTCCGGCTCGCCCGGCGTGGCGCCCGGCGTAATGCCGGGCGCGCCCGCGGCGTCTGGCTCAGCGGCGGCTGGGATGCCAGCCGAAACCGCATCGCCGCCAGTGTCCGCCGCGATCTCGCCACCAGTCGTCCCGCTGGCGGGAGCCTCCAATATCGCAAGATCGTCAACCATTCGCGCCCTCCGCTTCGGTGCCGCGCATCCGGGCACCCAGTCCAGCGTCCCGCACTTGACCGGGACGCTGGAAGTGATCGCATTCCCCGCAACAGAATTGTTGGGCGCCCGACTCGGGCGCGAACAGATTGCAGCAGCCGCGCGCGGCCGAGATGCCACCTAACACGGTGACCAGATTGCAGTCACCGTTCTTGTGCGCCCCACCTAGTTCCGTGTATCCTGCTGTGGCTGCGCTCACACGCTCGTCACCCCCGTCATAGCTGCCGTAGGGTTGTGGACGTCCTGTAAACGCCGCTTCCACATCGGCCGCGTGCCGGCGTTGGCCCGCCAGACTAGTCAGATCGAGCCCGGCCGCGCTCTGTGGCGCCTTGCTCTTCCCAATACCGATCACCAGTTCCAGCCCGTTATGCGGTGTGCTGTTTGGCATCCATTGCCTTTCTGGCCGTCACCTCGGCCTTCAGTTGTTCCATCAACCTTGCCTTGCGGTCGCGCGCTGCGCGCTCGGCGTCGGCCTGCTCGATACGCCGCCGCCACTCCTCCGGCCCCAACGGCGTGCGTGCACGCTCTGCTTCTGCCGTTTGCGCCTCGGCGCTCCGCGGCTGAAATCTGCGTTCCTCGGGGGCAAACACCGGCGCCGCTCCGGCGGCAAACAGGACGTTATCCACCACCCGCTCCAGCGCTTGACCGGCCCTGCGCAACTCGGCCGTCAGCCGATCGCGGTCGTCACCGAGGTCCGTGAGTCGCGCTTCCAATTGCATGACGCGCACGAGCGCGTGATCCCGCTGCCGTGTGATCTCGGCCAGTCCATGCCAGAGGCGGATCATGTCTCGTTCTCCGGACCGTCCTGCTTGGCTGGATCGCAATGGGGCACAGACATCGCGCGCCTGGCCTCGAACTTGGTCCAGATGGTGGCCACGTAATTGCGAATTTGCGCGACATCGCAGTGTTTGCCTTCGCAGGTTGACTGGGGCAGGAACGACGCCACCGCCGCCCACGTATGGCAAGCGGCGCCGGCCGCCAGTGCGTGTGCCTGCGCGCTCAAGATGTAGCCCGATCCGCCGTTGTAGCTCGCCAGTCCGAACTGCATCGCCTCATCGGGCGATTCCTGCTTCCATAGCGCCACGCACCGGGCCAGATAGTCCGCGCCCGTGAACACATTGAGGTCCGGGTCCAGAAGCCCGGCGCGGTTCAAGCGCGGAAACGTACCCGGCATGAGTTGCATCAGTCCCAGCGCTCCGCACGGCGATTTCGCCGTTGGGTCAAAATCCGACTCCTGCTCGACGACGCCGTACAAGAGCCACCAAGGCAGTCCCGTACGCTGCGCCGCCCGCCGGATCAGTCCGTAATAGGCCGCTGCTCGTTCCATGTAGTGTTGTCGTGCTTCGGTGTCGGAAGTCGCACCGTGCGTGAACGGCCCCGATCGCTTACTCGTACCCCAACCGTTGGCGGATCCGGTGTTCCTGCGGTAGCTCGCCGTGCGCAAGGTGGTTGAATACGGCGGTGCGCAGCACGGAAATATCCTGACGAATCGGTTCGAGCTGTTGCCGCACGACGCTATCCAATGCCCAGTGCACAAACCCGCACAGCGCCACCACCGCCGTCACAATCGCCGTCACTGCCTGCCAATTCATACCGTGCTCTCGCTTTCGCTCACTCGCACCGTGGTCGCCGAGGCTGTGGCCGAGCGCAGTTGACAGTACACGTCGGCGGCACGGTAGGGCTGCGCAGGCAGTCCGCAAATGCCGTCGTGGCCGGCGCCCTCAAGTTCGATGGCATCACCGGACGGGTACGTGGTTGTGGCGGCGTAACCATCCGCCGGAAACTGCGCCTGCAACCCTTGCCTGATGACAGAACCATCTTCGACAATGATCACCGTCCGCGCCGGGATGCTCGCCGTGATCGGTGTATACGACCCGCTATTCGCGTTCAGCGCGATCAGACGCACCGCCGGCACAGCTACTTCGCCCCCGCCGGCGCGGCTATCGGCGCCGCTGCTGCCTTGATGCCCAACTGTTGCTTGATGCTGGCAAACAGCGCCAGCGCTTCCTGTCCGAGTGTCACGTCCAGTTGGAAGTTCAGAAATTTGTCGTCCACCACGACGGCGGCATCGCTGAGCAATTGCACGAATTTGGGCAGGTCTTGCTCCAGCACCGTGTTGGCCTCGGTCACGTCTTTCACCACGCGGACCAGCGCCCGCGGCACGGCCTCAATGACTTTCCCCAGATCCGCAAACGGTATTTCCCACTTCGGTGTGCTCATAAATCGTTTCCTTTCAGTAAACAGTCAGTTCAATTCCGACGTTGAGGTTTTGCGGCCCGCTGGTGTGATCGTCGCCGGCGAACTGCACCGTCAGCGGCACGCCCGCGTGAAATACGCAATTACCGGCTGATCCACTCGCCGCCTCGGACGTATTCGTGGCCGCCGCGGGCAGCAAATTGGTAAACGTGCAGGTATGGGTACCGTCGCTGATGGCCAGCGTGATGCCGTTGATCCCTCCGGCACCTGCGGTTTGTGCGTTGACATCGATGCGCTGGATGGAAATAGCGCTGTTGGGAGTCCAGCCGGCCAGCGTGGTTCCGGCGGCGCCGGCGGCGCCGGACCAGTATGCGTTGAACAGTCCAGGCCCCACGTTTCCCGATTCGTGCAGCGGGTAGAAATTCATCGTCAGTGCCCCCGTCAGGCTCTGTCCGACAGCCGGATCGGCTGGTGTGGCCAGCAACGGATTCGGAAATTGCACCGCGGGGTTGCTGGCCAACGGCAGCAGCGTGCCGACGTTTACGCTCCCGCCGCTCAAGTACCAATTGCGCGGGAACCCCGGTTCCACGTTGCCGTTGTTGTCGCTCAAAGTCGCGGTGTACCAGGTCGAGGTAGGGATGATTTGGTCATTAAAGTACAGCGAGCACGGACTCGTGTTCGTTCCAGGCGCCGCCGCCCCACTCGTCAGCAATGTCGCTTGCGTATAGCCAGCCCAGCCCGTAACCGTGCCCTGCAACGTCTCGGCACCGGGTGCGATGCCGATATAGACGGCGTAGCCGGTTGCACCCGTCGGTTGCAGCACCGGCGCGTTAATCTCGATCTCCCCAGGGGCGTTCAGCGCAAACTCAGCCGAAGGCGAAGCCAGCGTATCTGCGCCGCTGGCGCCCGTGTAGGCGAGAGAAACATAGTATCTTCCTGCCGCCAAGATCCCGGCCGTGGTGAACGCGCCGCCGGTGGCCCCCACCTGCGGATTGGGCAGGCCCACCAGGGATCCATCCGTAGACGTGTAGCAGCTCACCACCGCGGGCACCAGGCTGCTACCGCCACCGGCGGTTGCTTGCTGACTCAATGCCAGAGTCAAGGTCCCG
>JBOGKL010000334.1:0-8581 GCA_050745525.1 Terriglobales bacterium
GCTGAAGGTCGAGTACAACAAGTCCATCCCCGTTCAGGCCTCCATCACCGATGTCAAGTTCACCCTCCTGCTCGCCATCCTGCTCGTCGTACTGGTGATCTTCCTGTTCCTAAAGAACATCTCGGCCACCATCATCCCCAGCTTGGCCCTGCCGTTCACCGTTGTCGGTACATTCGCCGTGATGTACCTGCTGAGCTACAGCCTCGACACGCTCTCGCTGCTGGCGCTCACGCTCTCGGTGGGCTTTATCGTAGATGACGCCATCGTCATGCTGGAGAACATCGTACGGCACATGGAGATGGGCAAGACGGCCATGAAGGCCGCCTATGACGGCTCCAAGGAAATTAGCTTCACAATTCTGTCCATGACGCTCGCCCTGACGGCGGTGTTTATCCCGTTCCTGTTCATGGGGGGTGTGCTGGGACGACTGCTGCACGAATTTGCCGTCACGATCATGGCCGCGATTCTGGTGAGCGGATTCGTCTCCCTCACGCTGACGCCGATGCTGTGCAGCCGCTTTCTCAAGCACGAGGGCCATCGCCAGCATAGTTGGCTCTATCGGTTCTTGGAGGGCGGCTATCAGTGGATGTACCGGATCTACGATACGACGCTGCAAGCCGTGCTGCGACACCCGGCACTGACGATGCTGGGAGCGGCCATCCTGCTGGCAATCACGGTCAAGCTCTTCTTGGTGTTGCCGACGGGCTTTTTGCCCAGCCAGGACATGGATGAGGTCATCGCCAAAATCCAAGGCGCGCAGGGCATTCCCTGGCCGCAGTTGCGGCAAAAGGAGCTGGCTGTCATGAAAGTCTTTGACAGCTTGCCGGGCTCGAACGCCGCCATGGGATTCGCCGGCGGCAACACCGGTTCGCTCTACGATCACCTCAAGCCGGCCTCGGAGCGCAAGCTCAGTGCCGACCAGATCATCGCCAAGGTGCGGCCCGAGCTGGCGCAGATTCCAGGCATCAAGGTGTTCCTGCAAAACCCACCTCCTATCCGCATCGGCGCTCATGCCACCAACAGCTTGTACCAGGTGGCGCTGGAGGGAACCGATACGCAGGAGCTCTACCACTGGGCCCCCATCCTGGCGCAAAAGCTGTCCACCTACCCGATGTTGAAGGAAGTCAACACCGACATGCAGTTGGCCAATCCACAGGTGGACGTGGTCATCAACCGGAATAAAGCATCCACCTTGGGCGTGAGCGCCGATACTATCGAAGATGCCCTGTACACCGCCTACGGACAGCGCCTGATCTCGCTCATCTACGAACCGCAGGACGAGTATTACGTCGTGACGGAACTGGAGCCGCAGTTCCAATCGAACCCGCAAACACTCAGCGACCTCTACGTCCATTCCGCCAGCGGACAGCTCGTGCCTCTCAGCGCTGTCACGCAATTCCGTCAGACGCTGGGGCCGCTGCAGGTCAACCACATCGGGGAATTTCCAGCGGTGACGATCTCGTTCAACCTGGCGCTGGGAGCCTCGCTCGGCCCCGCCGTGGCGCTCATCCAGAAGACCGCGCACGCGATTCTGCCGTCGACCATCAACGTCGTCCTGCAGGGCACCGCCCAGGTGTTCCAGCAATCCATGGCCGGCTTGGGTCTGCTGGTGCTGATGGCAATCGCGGTGATCTACATCGTGTTGGGGATTCTGTACGAGAGCTTCATCCATCCCTTGACGATTCTCTCGGGCCTGCCCGCGGCCGCCTTTGGCGCGCTGCTGACGTTGTGGTATTTCCACATTGACCTGAACATCTACTCCATCGTGGGCATCATCATGCTCATCGGCATCGTCAAGAAGAACGCCATCATGATGATTGACTTCGCGCTGCAGGCCGAGCGCGGGGAAGGTCTGGGTCCGCGCGATTCCATCTATCAGGGCGCGCTGGTGCGCTTCCGGCCCATCATGATGACCACCTTCTGCGCCCTGGTGGGCACGCTGCCCATCGCCATCGGTTTCGGCGCCGGCGGCGACAGCCGGCGGCCGCTGGGCATGGCCGTGGTCGGCGGGTTGGTGTTCGCGCAGTTCCTGACGCTTTACATCATCCCCGTCGTCTACATCTACATGGACCGCTTCCAGCACCTGCTCGGGCGCAAACCGGCGTCCCACGCCGCGCCCACCCCTGAACTGGCCCGCTCCTAGCCCGGTCTGTCAGCGCGAGAAGTTGAGGGCGATCACCGGCGTCAGCGAAGGGGTAAAGTTACGCCCGAGCTCGATGATCCGCATACCCCAGATCAGGCCGACGGAAGCGTTGAAATTGTACTCCGCCGCCGGTGCGAATATGATCTGGGTGGTGCTCGAGCTGGTGCTGCGGAAGGCCGCGGGCGCGGCGCCGGCATTGAGGTCGCTGCCGTGCACGAGCGTCGCAGCCTGCCAGCGCACCTCGACGTCGTTGGCCAGCACCCAGTGTTGCGTAAGGCTGTACTCCAGCCCCCAATCCAGTTGCGTGGCATCGCCAGGTTGGGCCTCTCCGCGAAAGCCCTGTCCCGTGCCGTACACGCTCACGTCGGTTAAGGGAGCAGCGCTGGAAAACGCCTGCGAAAAGTTCCAGCGCACGCGCAGGATTCGCCCATTGGGCAGCCACCAGTACGTCTGCGTGTACAGCGATACCGTGGTGGTGTGAGCGCCGGCACCAGTGCCGTTCCCGGGGCGATTACCCAGCCGGGTATAGGGTCCGGTGGGAAACGTCTCCTGCAGGTTCAGGGAAGCGTCCGGCACCCAATGGCCGGGACGGAAGCGCATCAACCGGTACTGCGCCTCCACGCTGGCGTCTCCAAGCTGGGGTGAGGAACTGCTGGTGCCGGTCTGGCCCTGTTGGTAGTCGAATGTGGGAATCATGCCCACGCTGAGGTTATCGGTGAGTCCGTAAATCCAATAAGAGAGCGACCCGTAGTCGTTGCTTCCCGCCCCGGCTACGTCGTAGAGATAGGGTTCGACCAGGAAGTGCCCGCGAGGCAGTGTCGCCGCCGAAGGCGCCAACAGCGGACCGGTCCACCAGGCGCCGGCCAGCGGCTCGCGCACCCGCGCCGCGGCCGGCGCCTGGGCGCGCACCCGACCGATGCTCAACAGCCAAAACCCGCAGACCACACCGGCCACCGCCAAGCCCCTGCGTGCTCCCGTGACATGCATGGAGCAAATAGTGCAAGCTTGGATGGTATTCAACAATATCCACTTTATGGCGTGATGATATGACCACTTTTCCTCCCCGCCGCCATTACCTGCCGCCGCTGGCGGTGACCCGCACCCGCGGCACCTCTCTCGCACACCAGATTTATGCCGGGCTGCAGCAAGCGATGACCAGCGGCCAATTGCGGGCGGGGCAGCCCCTGCCCTCCACTCGTGCCCTGGCGGCGGAGCTGCGGGTATCGCGCATGCCCGTACTCGAGGCCTTTGCGCGTCTGCACGCGGAAGGTTACATCGAGGCCTTGCGCGGCTCGGGCACCCGCGTGGCGGCCCTGCCCGCTGCCGGCGCCGCCCCTCCCCTCTCCGCCGGCGCCGGACGCGCCAGGCCGCGCACCGTGTCGCGCGCCGCCGCGCGCGCCCGGCAAGTCCCGCCGCAGCCGTGGCACGAACTCCGGGGCGCCTTTCGGGCGTGCTTACCCGCGCTCGATCACTTCCCCGTCGCCCTGTGGGCGCGCTTGGTCGCGCGCAACGCTCGCGCGCTCCCCACGCCGTCCCTGGCCTATGGCGACCCCATGGGCTACGCACCGTTCCGTGCCGTCCTCGCCGAATACCTGCGCGCTGCCCGCGGCGTGCGCTGCGAGGCCGGGCAAATCATGACCGTGGCAGGTTCGCAGCAGGGACTGCAGTTGGCCGCGCGCGTGCTCGTGAACCCCGGCGATACGGTCTGGATCGAGGAGCCCGGCTACTCGGGCGCGCAGCATGCCTTGGCGGCGGCCGGCGCGCGGCTGGTTCCGGTCCCGGTGGATCAGGACGGCTTGCGGGTCGAGGAAGGCATCCGCCGCGCTCCCCGCGCGCGCGCCGTCTACATTACCCCCTCGCACCAGTTCCCGTTGGGCACGACGATGAGCGCGCGCCGGCGGCTCGAACTCTTGCAGTGGGCGGCGCGCGCCGGCGCCTGGGTGATCGAGGACGATTACGACAGCGAGTATCGCTTCGGCGCGCATCCCCTTCCGGCGCTGCAGGGCCTGGATGCCGCCGCGCGCGTGATCTATCTCGGCACCTGCAGCAAGGTGCTGGCGCCGGCGTTGCGCGTGGGCTACCTGGTGCTGCCGCCCGACCTGGTGGACGCGTTCGCACGCGTGCGCGACGGGCTGGACATCTTCCCCTCGCCGCTAGTGCAGGCGGCGCTCGCCGATTTCATCCGGGAAGGGCACTTCGCGCGTCACCTGCGCCGCATGCGGGGGCTCTATCAGGAGCGCTATGCGGTGCTGGCGGAGGAGCTCGCGCACCGCCTGGGGCCCCGTCAGGAGGTCGTCAGCGCGCCGGCGGGCATGCACCTGTGCGTCTTGCTCCCGCCCGGCAGCAGCGACCTCGCCGTGGCCCACGCGGGCGTGTGCATCGGGCTCGCCCTGCAACCGCTGTCGCTGTATTACCTCCGGCGCCCACGCGCCGGCCTGGTGCTGGGCTTCGGCACGGTCGCGCCCGCCGAAATTCGCGCGCGCACGGCGGACCTTGCCCGCCTGCTCGGCTCCGAGGTCGGCCGCTCAGGCTGAGGCCACTCCGCGCGCCCGCTCTTGCGCGGGCGGCACCACCGCCGGAGCCGTGCGCACGCAGTTGCGGCCGGCGTGTTTGGCGTCATAGAGGGCGACATCGGCGCGCCGCAGCAGCGCCGTCCAAGTGTCGTCCGGCTGCGCCACGGCGATGCCGAAACTCGCCGTCAGCGCCAGCACCTCGCCCTCGTACCTCACGCGCAACTGTTCCAGGCGGCTGCGCAAGCGCTCGGCCACAATCGCCGCCCGCTCGCCGTTGCTGCCCGGCAGCAGCGCCAGAAACTCCTCACCGCCCAAGCGGGCCAGGCGGTCACTGTGGCGCAAGCACTGCGACAACAACTGCGCGGCCGCGCTCAGCGCCGCGTCGCCCGCCACATGGCCGTGGGCATCGTTGAGGGTTTTGAAGTGATCCAGGTCCATCGCCAGGATCGCCAGGGGCGCTTGCGTGCGCCGGTGTTCGGCCAGCTCCCGTTCCGCCTCCAGCTCCAGAGCTCCGCGATTCAGCAGCCCGGTGAGCGTGTCGGTGTGCGCCACCTCCTCAAGCTGGTTGCGCAGGCGCGCCGTCACCATCCAGATGAAGCCGAACGACAGTCCGGCGCTGAGCACCAGGTAGGCCACCATGTAGGTGCCGCGCGGAACCGGACCCAACAGCCCCCAGATGCAGAGCACAATCGTCGCCGCCACCAACCCGCCCGTCGTCCGGCAAGCCACCCGCTCGCCCGGCGCGTTGTGCGCCAGCAACAGCAGTAACAGCGTCAATAATTGCGCGCTGAAGGCGGCCAGAAATACCAGCTCCGCCGCGTTGCGGTTCACCGCCAGGGCCACCGCTTCGGCGGCGACGAACACCACGACCAGCACCGCGCTCCAACTCAAAAGGCTGGCGCGCGGGGTGGTGAACTCCGCCACCGCCTGCGTCAACAGGATCGCCGCCACCAGCAGCGCCAGCCGGGCCAAGAACAAGACCACGACCGGCGGGCTGTTGGGAAACAACAGTACCAGCAACAGTTGCGATGAGGCCGCGACAAAGGCCCAGCCGACCCAGCGCAGCCCCCGCATGCCTCGAATGCTGCCCGAGAGCAGCAGCAAACCCGAGGCGCAACAAACTTGGACTATGAAAGCTGCGAGATTTTGCACTTCAACGTGCAATCGCGGTCCGTCCTCACCAGGGGGAGTTACCGTGAGTATGCCATGAGGCGCCGGGTAAATCCATATCCGTCAGCGGCGGCTCCAGGCCGCCAGGGCGGCTTCCTGCACCCGCGCCAGCGGGGCATGGTGCGCTCGCGCCGCGATCCGGCAGTCTTCGTATTCGGGCATGGCCTTGGCACCGGCCACCTTGACGCGGATGGAACCATAGGCCGTCTCCACCGCGACAATTTGCCGCGGCAGCACCACCCGCTCGCAGACGCGGATCCGCACCCCCAGGCTCGTTGTCTCGCTCAGCAGCAGCTCCAGCAGCGCCGCCTTGCTCTCCGGCCGCGCCATCAGCGTGAGCTCGACGCCGGGCCGGCCCTTCTTCATCTGCGCGGGAGTGGTGTAGGCGTCGAGCGCGCCCAACTCCAGCGCGCGCTCGGTCACGTAAGCGATCACCTGCGGAGTGCAGTCGTCGAGCGCGGTCACCAGTTCCAGAACCGTCTCCTGGTTCATCAGTGTCCGGCTCCGGGCCGCGTCAGCGCGGCGCGCTGCGCCAGCACGCCGGCCACGATGACCTGGCCGTGAAAGCGGCCGTTCTCGATAAAGATTTCTGACGTGTTGCGGCCCGCCACCACGACGCCGCCCAGATACAAACCCGGCACGTTGGTCTCGTAGGTCGCCGGATCGCAGCACGGCCGCTCGCCCGCATCCATGGCAATGCCGGCCGCGCGCAGGAGGGCAAAGTCGGGATGATAGCCGGTCAGGGCGAACACGAAATCGGCAGGCATCTCGCTATCGCCTTCCGGCCCGGTGAGCAGCAGCCGCCCGGGTTGGATCTCGCGCACGTGCGTGGAAAAGCGCGCGGCAATTTCGCCTGCCTTCAGGCGATTCTCGATGTCCGGACGCACCCAATACTTGATGCTCGCCGCCAACTCGGCGCGCCGGTGAATGAGCGTGACCCGGGCGCCGTGGCGGAACAGGTCCAAGGCGGTTTCGACGGCGAAATTCTTGCCCCCAATGACCGCCACTCGCTGTCCGGCAAACGCATGCGCCTCGTGGAAGTAATGAAACACGTGCGGGAGCGTCTCTCCGGGCACACCCATCAGATTGGGCAGATCGTAGTACCCGGTGGCGATCACCACGCACTCGGCCGCATACGTCTCCCGGTCGGTTTGAATCCGGAACCCGGGCGCGCCCGGCGTGAGCGCCGTGATCTGTTCGACGCGCTCGTACTGGCGCACATCCAGTCCGCAGTGCATCGCAACTTTGCGGTAGTACGCCAGCGCCTCCAGGCGCGTGGGTTTGGCCTGCGCGCAGGCGAACGGGACGCCGCCAATCTCGAGTAGCTCGGCCGTCGTAAAAAAGACCATGTTGGTGGGGTAGTGAAAAATTGAGTTCACCAGACAGCCCTTTTCCACCACGACGGCGCGCAATCCCTTTCTGCCCGCCTCGATGGCGCAGGCCAATCCGGTCGGCCCGGCTCCGACAATCAGCAGGTCAAAATCCATACCGTTATTGTAGTAGCGGGCCCATGCCGCTTCCGCCATATAATGACGGTATCGTGTGGCGCTGGGTAGCAAGCTGCGCATTGGCCTCTGGACTGTTGCTGGCGTGCCTCGCGCCGGCAGCCGCGGCCCAAACCGGATTGAACGAGGCACAGCGCATCGCCATCATTCGCACCTTGATCGCCAAGGTCGGCATCGCGCGGCAACCGCTGCCGCCCGACAAGCACGGCGTCGAGATCGGCCCCGACGGGCAAATTCTCAACGCCGGCGGCGTCGAGCAGACGTTGATGGACAAGGGCGCCGCCGCCACGCGCGGGGCGCGCGTCGCCATTACCGCCATCAATTTCAAAAGCGACCGCATCGAGTTCGCCATCAACGGCGGACCGCACCAAACGCATTGGTACGACCACCTGCACATCGGCATGAGCGCCACCATGCCCACCAACAATGGCGCGGCGGCCATGAATGGCCCGCGTGGAGCCCTGATCACGCTGCGTTTCCCGCACGCCACGCCCACGTTGACGCCCGAGCAGGTCGAGAGCTATCTCGCTCCCTTGATTGACTGGGACCGGCCCTCCAAAGCCATGGTCATGGTGCAACGCATCCCTACCGCTGCCCGCCAGGCGATTCAGCATCACCAGGTTCTGGTGGGCATGACCCAGTCCATGGTGGTGGCATCCTTGGGACGAACCGGCAATAAAATCGGCTCGGAGGACGCGCAGGGCCGGCAGGTGCAGGACTGGGTCTACGGCCAACCGCCCGAGACCACCTTTGTGCGCATGTACAGCGGCCGCGTCCTGCGCGTGACGATCTGGCACCATGGCGTCAAGACGGTACTGACGCAGGCGCCGCCCGCGCTGGCCGGGGCGGTTCAGCGCCAGCAGAAACAGGAGGCGCAAGCCGAACAGCAGGCCTCCCAGCCCGCACCGACGCTGCGGCGGCCGGGCGATCCTCCGCCGCCGGCTCTAAGGCCCGGCGCACCGCCGCCCATGCAGACTGCGCCGCAGATGCCACAGACCCCGCCCACTGGCATCCCCACGCAACCCGGCCAGCAGCAGCAACCGCCGGTATGCTGCCGTTTCGCCGGACTGCGCTGACGCTCAGGCCCAGGCGCCATCCGCGGCCGGCTCGGCCTCCTCCGGATGAGGCACCCCGAGGCGGACGCGGTTGCGGCCGCTGCGCTTGGCCTCATACAGGGCCGCATCGGCGCGCTGCAGCAGCTCGGTCCAGTTGTCGCCGGGCTGGGCCATGGCAATCCCGAAGCTGGCGCT
>JBOGKL010000335.1:0-2818 GCA_050745525.1 Terriglobales bacterium
GGTATCGGGGCTGGTCGTTGATATCGATACCCACGACTTCAAACCCGGCTCTTGCATACCCAGCAGCAGCCCCGCCAGCGCAGCAGAACAGGTCGAGCAGTTTGGGTTTCCGGTTTGGCCGGTCGGAGCTTCGTTCCCGAAGGGAGCTGGTTCGAGTCCTCACCGGTGTGTCCCCTCCGTCGAGTGGACAGCCTGTCGATTGGGGCGCCGGTTCATTAGCGATCCTGGGTGACATTGTACCAGCGGAAATAACTCGGTGCCATGGCTCAACGAGTCCGCCCCGCGACACAGGCATCGCCGCGTCCGGCGGGTCACTATCGATCTCGTCACCAGCATTGCTAGTCCCCAGTGCCCCAGAGAAGAGCGTTGGGCTAGTGGTATCTTGGTTGCCGCTACGGCGTTGCCTCATGGGGTCAGGCTCTCCTCTTCTCATGCGATGCCTACGGCGACTCCCCTTAGGTATCAGCGAGCAGGCAGTGGTCGCACTGTTAAGCCAATTCGGGCACGCGGAGCATGGGGTCGCCCGACGAGCCCGATATGGACCACCACGCGGCACCACGGCTTTACGGCCACCGTCGTAAGGCGCGCGCGACAGGGGTGGTAAGTCGGCCCGGCCCTGCTTGAGCGTCGCGCCGCTTCAGCTCGCAGTTTTACTCGATCGAGGGCGGGGCTCGGGGGCAGCAAGCGAGAGCGCTGGTGCGTGCAGCGCCGAGGAAAAAGGGGGGCCGGCGCGCTTCCGCGATCTTGTCTGCTGGCCGCCTCCGAGGCGATGCGGCTCAAGCCGCATGTGGTAGACGTGCGCGTCGAGATTGATTTGCACCGCCGGGCAGGCCGAACGATCCCACCCGGCCGCCGCAGTTTTACGATGCCACGTTCAGCTGCCTGGCCTCACTTGGGTTGCCCGTGGTCGCCTGAGCCTGTTGGGCTAATCCGGCAGCAGGTCCGCGAAGATGAAACCTTCGCGCTCGACCACCTCGCCGGGGCGAACCGCGATGGGCGCGCGAAACATCGGCCCGGCGGTCACGGCGGTGTGAAATTCGCCGTTTTCCCCGCACGGGTCCACCTCCGGCGGCAGCTCGGCTAGCAGCGTGCGATCCCATCTCCGCCCGGCGAAGCCGCGGTCCAGCTTGCGCGGGTCGAGGCAAACGATATGGCTTTCCAGCCCCGCCGCCAGCATCTCATCGGCGAGCGCCCGCGTCGGCCGCTGCCACAGCGGAAACAGCCCCTTCATGCCCGCCCGCGCCAACTTCTCCTCGCGGTAGGCGCGAATATCCTCCAGAAACAGGTCGCCAAACACGACGTGCTCGATACCCTGGGCGTGCAGTGTAGAACAGACGGCTGCCATCCGCTGCTCGTAAACTTCATTGCTGCAAGGCGAGGGCAGCGGAATTTCCAGGCACGGCAGCCCCAACGCCTCGATCTGGCGCCGTAGCAGCTCGTGACGCACGCCGTGCATGGCCACGCGGTCGTGGACTTCGTTCAGGGTGGTGAGCACGCCCACGATTTCCGCCAGGCCGAGGCGCCGGACTTCCCACAGCGCAAAGGCCGCGTCCTTGCCCGAGCTCCACGAGAGGTAGGCCTTAGGAGGTGGCATCATCTTCCGGATTCACGTACTCGAAGCCTTCGTCCGCGGCCGCCCGCAGCAGACGCACGTCGCTGCACACGAAACGCAGCTCAATGGGGGTCTGCTGGCGCGCCACCGTGGCGCAAGCAGCAAGCTGCATGGCATCGTAGGCGCGCAAGGGATGGCGCTGAATCAGTTCGACCGCCGCGCCTAAGACCGCATCGCTCACCGGTTGCATAACATAGCGCGTGTGCAAATCGGATCGAAATGCCGCCAACAAACTGTCGGCGGCGGCGCGGGGCAGTTGGCCCCCACGCTCCAGCCGATACAACGCGGATGCGATTTCTGCACTGGCAAGCGCCGACACAAACAAGGTGCCCGCCGCCTGCTCCGCCAGGCGCAGCATGAACTCCGTCCCTGCTTCCTCAACGTACAGCTTGACTAGGGCGCTGGAGTCGAGGAAGCAGGACGAGCCCATCTAGCGCCGGTCCTCGATGATGATCTTCGACGCGCTCACACCCGCGGGCAGCCGGACGGGCGTAAAGCCCCGCGGTGGCGCCAGCGGCGATGGGGAAGCGAGTGCCTCCTGCACCGCCGGCGATCCCCGATCTAGCTGCAGCGTGCTGGTCGGGAAGCTGGACTTGGGATTGGCCAGCTTGCTCACCAACACCCAGCCTTCCTGGATCGCGCGCGTAAGGTCCGTCCGCGCTTGCTCGGGGGTGAAGCCGGAGTGCGGCAGCTCCACGTCACGGAACCACTTTAGCGCCACGAAATTGCGGTGCGCGAGCGCTTGGTCCAAAACGCGAATCAGTTGCGCCGCGGCGGGCGGCAGGGCCGCCGCCGGGGGTTTGGAAGTCCTGTGGAAGGTGATGACGATCTGGTCGCCCTCGGCGGGCTTGAACTTGTCCAGGTCGGAAGTGACGTAAATTTTGCTGCCGTCCGGATGTTTGAGGCTGACCTGGGGCTCAAGGCCTGCGATGATCGCGGCCGGCACCCCGGAGGGAACAATTTTGCGCAGGGATTCCTGCAGCTCTGCAATTTTCTTCATGCTTCCTCTAAATAGCTTTAATTACAACGATTTACCTATTTTATCAGAAGCCGCGACGGCGGCTCATCCGCGTTTCACGCCGGCGGCATCGGCGAGCAGTGTGACCTTATCGCCCAGAACTTCGAAGAACCCGCCGCGCACCTCGACGCTCTGCTCCTTGCCCGAGGCATCCTCGAATCGCACCCGCCCCTGCCCCAGCTCCCCCA
>JBOGKL010000336.1:0-10457 GCA_050745525.1 Terriglobales bacterium
AACACGGGGATAACTATGAACCGCCCGCCGACAAGGCGGCGATGATGGAAGACATCCACGCGCTCAACCGCGAGATGATCGCCGCCGGGGTGCGGGAGCTGGCCGGCGGACTGGCGCCGGCACGGAAGGCGAAAGCGGTGCGCCGGCTGGCAAACGGCGAACTGGCCGTCAGCGATGGGCCGTACATTGAGGCGAAGGAGCATGCGGGCGGTTTGTGGCTGCTGCGGTGCGCCGACATGGAGGAAGCGCTGCGATGGGCGCGCAAAGCCGCCGCGGCCTGCCGGGTGCCGGTCGAGGTGCGAGAGTTCCTGGCCGGTCCGGCCAAGTGAGGAAAAGGAGGCCACTCATGCGCTACATGATGATCGCAATGTTGGCCGCGCTCGGGTGCGTGCATCAGGCGGGGGCACAGGCGAGAGCGACGCAATACACGAAAATGGCGCCCATCGAGCAGTACCTGATGAGCCGGGCTGCCGAGATCCGGTTGGCGCGCAGCGCGGCTCCCGCATCGATTGCGCGCAAGGCGACCGTGCTGGTGCTCGGGCGCCGTGGCTATGAGACAGCGGTGCAGGGGAGTAACGGCTTCGTCTGCATCGTCGGACGTGGATGGTCCTCCGCGGCCGACGCCGATTACTGGAACCCGAAAGTGCGGGTCCCCATGTGCGTGAACGCACCCGCTGCGCGCACCTACCTGCTTCGCGTCATCAAGATTACCGAGCTGGCGCTGGCCGGGCGCACACTCACCCAGGTGAACGCGGCCATGGCCGCCGCGGTGGCACACAAAGAGCTGTCGCCGATGGCACCGGGGGCGATGTGCTACATGATGGGCAAGCAAGGCTACGGCGGTGACGTCAAGCCGCACTGGCCACCGCACCTCATGTTCTTCTACTCCCACACCGCCCCGGCGGCCTGGGGAGCAAATCTTCCCGGTTCGCCCGTCTTTGCCGTAGCCGATGCCGGGGAGCAACTGACGCAGTTCGCGGTTCCCGCGCCCTCCTGGTCAGACGGGACCGCATATTCGCAACCTTAACGAGGAGACGAGATGCCGCAATACATGGTTTGGATGTACCTTCCTGACAACTTCGATCCGGCTTCGCAGAGCGAAGCGACGGTGGAGGAGATTCACGCACTCAACCGCGAAATGGCCGCCGCCGGCGTGAGGAAGTTCGGCTGCGGTCTGGGCGCGACGCACACGCTGCGGGCGCAACAGAACGGCGAGGTGCTCGTCACCGACGGGCCGTATCTGGAGACCAAGGAGCACATTGGCGGCGTTTCGATCCTGGAGACCGCCGATCTGCAGGAGGCGTTGGCGTGGGCGCGCAAGGGAGCCAAAGTGCTGGGCGTGCCGATCGAGCTGCGGGAGATCTTCTTCATGCCCGCCCCGGCCAAGGACTGAACGCTGACCGTGGGCGACGTCGGCGGCGCAATCGAGAGGGTGTGGAGGGGCGAGTCGGCGCGGCTCGTCGCCGCCATCGCCCGCGTCACGCGCGACGTGGGTCTGGCCGAGGAGTTGGCGCAGGAGGCGCTCGTGGCCGCTCTGGAAGCCTGGCCGGCGGAGGGCATTCCCGACAATCCCGGAGCGTGGCTGATGACGGCGGCGAAGCGCCGAGCGATCGATGCCCTGCGGCGGAGCCGGATGATGGTGCACAAGCACGAAGAGCTGGCGCGCGAGTTGGAGCGGGAGCAACGGCGCTTCTCGACGGAAATGGACCAGGCGCTCGATCAGGTGATGGACGACGACGTGCTGCGGCTGATCTTTACCGCCTGTCACCCGGTCGTGGCGGCGGAAGGGCGCGTGGCACTGACCTTGCGCCTGATCGGCGGGCTTACCACGGCCGAGATCGCGCGCGCCTTTCTGGTGAGCGAGAAGACCATGGGGCAGCGGATCTTTCGCGCCAAGAAGGCGCTGGCGGAGGCGCACGTGCCCTTTGCCACTCCGCGCGGGGAGGAGTTGCACGAGCGCGTGAGTTCGGTGCTGGCGGTGATCTACTTGATCTACAACGAGGGATACACGGCGACGGCCGGCGAGGAGTGGATGCGCGCATCGCTGTGCGAAGAGGCGCTGCGGCTCGGGCGCCTGCTGACCGAACTGCTGCCCGGCGAAGCGGAAGCGCACGCGCTCGTGGCGCTGATGGAACTCAACGCCGCGCGCACGGCGGCGCGGCGGGGCGCGAGCGGCGAAGCCGTCCTGCTGCCCGATCAGGACCGCTCGCTGTGGGATGGCGCGCAGATCGAGCGGGGTATGGCCGCACTCGAACGCGCGCGGCATTTAGGCGGGGAGGGGAAGCCCTATGCCCTGCAGGCCGCGATCGCCGCCTGCCACATGCGGGCACGCCGCAGTGAGGAGACCGACTGGGGGCGGATCGTGGTGCTTTACGATGCGCTGCTTGCGAGCCAGCCCTCGCCGGTGGTGGCGCTGAACCGGGCCGTCGCTGTGGGCATGGCGGTGGGGCCGGAAGCGGGTCTGAAGGCGCTGGATACGCTGGAAGCGCGCGCGGGCGGGTCGGCGCTCGCCGGGTACCATTTGCTGCCCAGCGTGCGCGGCGAGCTGTTGATGAAGGCGGGCCGGTGGGACGAGGCGCGCGAGCAGATCGAGCGCGCCATCGCGCTGACGGAAAACCTGCGCGAACGGGAGCTGCTGCGCGAGAAGCTCGTGCGCATAAGGGACGCGTGACGCTGCGACAAGCCGCCGCATGGACCGGCGCGGGCCCCGCGCCGGTGGACCTCCGGCGGGGAGCCGCAGTACGATACAGCAAGAGTGGTAGGGCGTTCCCGCTTGAGCGCCCAAATCTCCGGCTGCATCCTAACGGGCATGAAAACCGGCCACCAGCATATCAATCCGAACGTGCCGCCCAGCGGCACCGGCTGCGTGGAATGCCTCGCCGGCGGAGGCTGGTGGTTCCATTTGCGCCGTTGCGCCGCCTGTGGCCATGTCGGCTGCTGCGACAGCTCGCCCGGCCAGCACGCCACTGGGCATTTTCATGCGTCAGGGCACCCCATCATTGCCAGCTTCGAGCCGGGGGAAAGCTGGTTCTACGATTACCGGACCGAGCAGATGGTCCCGGGCGTCGGCTTGGCCGCGCCGCAATGGCGGCCGCGGGAGCAGCCGGCGCCAGGCCCAGAGGGCAGAGTGCCGCGCGACTGGGAGTCGCGTCTTCATTAGGAGGGTACGTGGGGGCGCAGCATCGTTTGCCCGACGAAAGCGGATGGATGGCGCAGCCGCCATTGCCCGACCTCGGCGCCTGGCCGCCGCTGGAGTGGCCGCAGTGGCAGGACACGGCGGAAACCCTCCACATGTACACCCAAATCGTCGGGAAGACGCGGTTGGCGCTCACCCCGCTTGAAAACCACTGGTGGAACGTGCCGCTGTACCTGAGCGCGCGCGGCCTGACCACCTCGGCCATGCCCATCAGCCGCGGTTTGCTCGACATCGAGTTCGATTTCATCGCTCACGAGTTGGTTTTGCGCACGAGCGGCGGGGAGATGCGCCAAATTCCGCTCCGGGCCGTACCTGTGGCGCAGTTTTTCGATGAGTACACGGCGGCGCTGGCAGCGCTGGGCGTTTCCGTCCTGATTCATCCCATGCCGGTCGAGGTCGCCGATCCGATCCGCTGCGACTTGGATACGGTCCACAGCAGCTACGACCGGGAGGCGGTGACGCGCTTTTGGCAGGTTCTCAGGATTGCCGACACGCTGCTCAAGCGGTCGCGTGTGGATTTTTACGGCAAGATCAGCCCCGTCCATTTCTTCTGGGGTTCTTTCGATCTGGCGGTGACGCGCTTCAACGGCAAGCGCGCGCCGGCGCAGCCCGGCGCCGTCCGGGTGCAAGCTGAGGCCTACTCGCACGAGGTCATCAGCGCCGGTTTCTGGCCGGGCAACGGCGGCTATGGCCGCGCTGCCTTCTACGCCTACGCCGCGCCCGTGCCCGCCGGCCTCGACCGGGCACACTTGGCCGGCCGGGGCGCTTTCAACACGGGCCTGGGCGAGTTCATTCTCGACTACGCCGATGCCCGTGCGGCGGAGGACCCAGTGGATACGGTCCTTCGGTTTTTTCAGCAAACCTACGACGCAGCGGCCGAGGCCGCCCACTGGGATCGAGCCGCGCTCGATCGCCGCGACGAGGTGGCTGCCACCCTGCGCCGCATGCTCCCCCAGCACTCCCACGCGCCTCGGCCGTGAGGCTGGTTTTGCCATTCACGCGGCTGGATCAGTAATTTTTGTAGGCTGGGTTGAATGGCGGGCGAGGCCGGCTGTCCACGTAGGCGGCGATGTCGAAGGCCTGCTGCGCGCTGAGGGATCCGGGGTGCATCTTCGGCATGTTGGGCTGCACCCACGCGGCGAGCTGCGCGGGGTGAGACATGCCGGCCCCGTGGTTAAAGGAGTTGGAACCCCACAACGGTGGGACCGCGCCGGGACGACCGGCCCCATCCGCCTGGTGACAGATCGCGCATTTCTTGGCGTACAGCGACTTGCCGCGAGCAGGATTGCCGCGCAGCGCAGGCAACGTAACGAGTCTGCGTCCCGGGTAGAGCCTGCCTGGAACGCCGTTGCCGGAGAGAGAGCGGAGGTAGGCGGCCAAGGCCTTCAATTGCGTGCTGTCAGCCGGAATCGGCTTGCCGTTTTCACTGCGGACAAAGCACTCCTGAATGCGTTCCTCAAGCGTAACGATATGCCCGGCGCGCTTGCTGAAGGAGGGATACCGCTTCGCTACATTAATCAGCGGCGCGGCGTAAGCAACGGTGCCGCCCTGGAGATGGCAATCCGCGCAGGAGAGCGTGTTGCCGATCCACGGCGACGTATATTTCGGCGTGGAGGCGAAAATGAGCCTACCCTCCTGCGCCAACGGCGAAACGGTCTGCTGCGGACGATTGACTGGCGCGGGGCCCCGCGCGGCTATGCCGCGCGACCCGCTTGGGAAGCCGGCCGCGAAAAGGAGGCACAGGACCGCAACAGCGGGGACGAACGGGCGCGAAATCACGTGCGGGTCCTCGCCTCAGATGTAGAGATAGCTGTAGTGGCCTTCGCTCTGCAGCAGCGCCACGGCCGCGACGGCCGCGGCCACGATGAGGACACCGGGCAGGGTGTGCGCCAGCAGGTCGGTGAAGATTTCCTTCTGCGGAAGGTGGTCTCTCTTTGCCAGGCGGGCGGCCAGGAAATAGCTGGCATTGTGGCAGCCGAGGAGGCGCAGACCGCGATGCTGCAGGGCCTGAATGCTGGTGTCGGCGTAGAGGGAATCGGGACTTTCGACATCGCTGCTGGTGTACTGGAGATTGGTCTTACTGGGATAGTAGATGTTGCGCTCGGCGGGTTGGCCGGTTTTGGGATCTTTGATTTTGGCGTAGGCCCCGAGCTTGTATTTCTGCCACGCGTAATCATTAAAGATAAGGACGGTGGCCATGCCGCGCGTGACCGCGGCGATCTGGATCTGCTTGGCCGGGATGCCGAAGCCGAACTGCAGGCCGTTGAAGGAGTTCACGATGTGGTCGAAGGCCGCACCGCTGGCAGGGGTGACGTCATAGACCTGCTTGACGCCCGCCGGGCTGTGCGCGAGGCGGTTGAACTCGGCAACATCCCAGCCTTGGGCAAGCTCGACGCGTTGCGCGTCCGCGCGTTGCGCCTGCGCCGACCGCGTAAAGGGTCCGATGGTTCCGAGTGCCGCCACGCCGGCGGCGGCAGCGGCGACGAAGGATCTGCGGCTCATACCCCTGGGGTTGATGTCGTCCATGTTCTCCTCTTGCGTACCACGCCCATGGTACATGCAAAACTGCCCGCACGGCGCTGTCTCATTGGTTGGCGCGGGACGCCGCGTGGCATTCCCGATCGGGCGGGCGGAGTAGAATCCAGCCATGCACTACCTGGTGACGGGCGCGCGCGGCTTGATCGGCTCGGCGCTGGTATGACGGCTTACGGCACGAGGCGACACAGTAACCGTTGTGACCCGTGCGCAGGCATCGGCGGGAACCGGATGCGTGTATTGGAACCCGGAAGCCGCCATCGCGCCCGCGCTCGATGCGACGGCGCCGACCGAAGCCGTCATTCATCTTGCCGGTGCGTCACTGCGCGCGCGGCGCTGGACGGCGCGAAAAAAACAGAGCATCCGCAGCAGCCGCATCGCGGGCATGCAGTTGCTATGCCGGGCTCTGGCGGCGCTGCCGCGCAAGCCGAGGGTTCTGGCGTTTGCGTCCGCGGGCGGCTATTACGGGGATCGGGGAGACGAGTGGCTCGAGGAAACCAGCGGCGCCGGCAGCGGCTTTCTGGCTGACGTGTGCCGCGAACTGGAGGCGGCGAGTCAGGCGGCGGAAGCCGCCGGGATCCGGGCGGTGGCGCTGCGGCTCGGCGTGGTGCTGAGCGGCCAGGGCGGAGCGATGGACATGATGCTGCCCGCGTTCCGTATGGGCGTGGGCGGGCCGTTTGGCGATGGGCGCCAGTTCCTGAGCTGGATCGCGCTGGAGGATGCGCTGGACGTCATCGAGTTTGCGGTGGCGAGTGAAGGCGTGCGCGGCGCGATCAACGCGGTGGCTCCGGAAAGCGTGCGCAACCGTGAGTTTGTGCGGACGCTGGGACGCGTGCTGCGGCGGCCGGCGATCGTTCCGCTTCCTGCCCCCGTGATGCGTCTGCTCATGGGCGAGCTGGCCGATGAGCTGCTGCTGGCCAGCCAGCGCGTGCGGCCGGCGCGCTTGCTGGAGGCCGGCTTTGCATTCCGCCAGCCCCGGCTGGAGGCGGCGCTGCGCGGCATGGTCGGCTGATACCCCCATCCGGGCCTTGCCGGCGCCCCGGCATTCTCGAGGCCCGGGCCGTGGCGGCAGGCCGGAAAACGAGGCGCCCTCCGGGGGCCGAATCTGATACAGTATGGCGTGACTCAGCGGCTTGAATCCCCACGCACCTTGCCGTGATTGCCCTCCTCGCTAACCTCGACGCCACCGGCGTGATGCTGCTGCTGCTGGCGGTGCTGGTGTGCGGACCGGTCCTGGAACTGGCGCTGCGCCGCCGCCTGCTGCAGCGCTGGTTCCAATCGAGCGACGCGATCGTCAGCTACCTGCAGATGCTCACCGTGTTTTACGGCTTGCTGCTGGGCCTGGTGGTCCTGGACCTGTGGCAGAAGCAGGACTTGGCCGAGCTGAACGCGGCCGCCGAGAGCAACCAGGTCCGGGTTCTGAACGACCTGGCCCAGCATTTTTCTCGCGGCGCCGGCGTGGTGAGCCTGGCGCTGGGGGATTACGTCCAGGGTGTGGTCAAAAAGGAGTGGCCGCAAATGGTGTCCGGGCATACGGAGATGCTGTTTGGCGCCAGCCCCGAACTCGACCTGGTGCGGGCCACCATCCTCGACCTGGGGGTGACGACGCCGGGAGACCAGGTGATTTTCGCGCAGATGCTGACCAGCTACAACCGCATCGTCCAAGACCGCCAGCAGCGCCTGCTCGACAGCGCGCGCCGGCTGCCCGACGTGCTGTGGATCGTGCTGCTGCTGGGCGCGGGGTTCATCTGGATCGGAAGCTGGTTCATCCCCGCCCAATATTTGCGCTCCCAACTCCTGCTCAGCTCGATCACCAGCGGATATTTGTTTCTTCTCGTGTATCTGGTGGTGGTTCTGGAGCATCCTTTTCTCGGCGCCTGGCGCGTGGATCCGTCCGCCTACCAGCACGTCTTGCAAACCTTCCATTAGGAACGGACATGGCGGAAACTCACAACCGGGGAAAGGGGGCGACGCGGCGCACGTTCCTGAAGCGGGCGGGCGCGGCCGGGCTGGGCGCGGCCGGGCTCGCTCTGTTGGGCTGGCAGCACGAACGCAGACCCGATCCGATCACGGTGGGCGTGCTGCATTCGCTGAGCGGCAGCATGGCCATTAGCGAAACGGCGCTGTGCGACGCGGCGCTGATGGCCGTCGAGGAGATCAACGCCGCCGGCGGCGTTCTCGGCCGCCCGGTGCAGACCGTGGTGGAGGACGGGGCTTCCGATCCCGCCGAATTTGCCCGCCTATGCGCCGTCCTGCTCGGCCGGGATCGCGTCTGCTCCATCTTCGGCTGCTGGACCTCGGCCTGCCGCAAGGCCATGCTGCCGGCGCTCGAGCATTACAACGGCCTGTTGTGGTATCCGGTCCAGTATGAAGGCAACGAGTGCACGCGCAACGTGATCTATACCGGTTCGACGCCCCATCAGCAGATTTCCCCGGCCGTGCAGTGGCTGCTGCATAACGGCCATCGCCGCTTTTACCTGCTGGGTTCCGATTATGTGTATCCGCGCACCGCCAACCGCATTGTGCGCCGCCTGCTGGCCGAGGCGGGTGCGCAGGCGGTGGGGGAAGAGTACGTGCCGCTGGAGGCCCGGGACTTCCGCGCCACCACGGCGCGCATCCGCGCGGCCCGGCCCGATGTGGTCTTCAACACCATCAACGGCAGCAGCAACCGCGACTTCTACCGCCAGTTTTACGATGCCGGGCTGTCAGCCGCCTCCCTGCCCATCATGGCCATGAGCGTGGCCGAGGCCGAGATACGCTACATCGATCCGGTATCCACCACCGGGCATTATGCCGCGTGGGCCTACTTCGAAAGCCTGCCCGGCGAGGCCAACCGCGCCTTCATCTCGAAGTTCAAGAATCGCTACGGCGATCGCCGCGTGACCGACGACCCCATCGAGGCGGCCTATTTCCAGGTGCATCTGTGGGCGCAGGCGGTGCGCCAGGCGCAATCCACCAGCACCGACGCCATCCGCCAGGCCGCCGCCGGCCAAGCGCTGGACGCGCCCGAGGGCCGCATCCACATTGATCCGGTGAATCGCCACACCTGGAAATGGTTGCGCATCGGGCAGATTCAATCCGACAGCCAGTTCGTCGTGCGCTACAGCTCGGTCCAGCCGCTCGATCCCCATCCCTGGCTGGCGGAGATGAACGGCGGCCGCGGCTGTGACTGGGCCAGCGGAAAGGCCGTGCCCGCCAACGCTTGAAGGCCAGCGGCGGCGCCGCCGGAGAGGATGCCATGGTCACCTACCTCGAAAATCTCAGCACGACCGGCGTCGTGCTCGTCATGATGGCGGTCATGGTCGGCGGACCGTTTCTGGAACTCATGCTGCGCCGCCGCCTGCTCCAGCGCTGGTTTCAATCCAGCGACTCGGTCGTCAACTATGTCCAGATACTGACCGTGTTTTACGGACTGCTGCTGGGCCTGGTGGCCATCGATCTCTGGCAGAAGCAGGATGCCGCCGAACTGAACGCCATCGCCGAGAGCAACCAGGTGCGCATTCTAGACGGCCTGGCGCAGTACTTCCCCAGCCGTGATGCCGGCGTGGTGAGCGTGGCGCTGGGCGATTACACGCAGGCCGTCATTATGAAGGAGTGGCCACGGATGATGACCGGCAGCGTCGGGGTGATGTACGTGGCCAGCCCTGCGCTCGACCTGGTGCGGGACACCATCATGGATCTGCCGGTGACGACGATGAAGCAGCAGGCGCTGGTCGAGCAGATGCTGACCAGCTACGACCAGGTCGTCCAGGCCCGGCAGCAGCGCCTGCTCGACAGCGAACGGCGGCTGCCGGCGGTGCTCTGGATCGTGCTGCTGTTGGGCGCCCTCTTCATCTGGGTCGCCACCTGGTTCATCCCCGCGCAGTACCTGCGCTCGCAGCTCCTGCTGAGCGCGATCACCAGCGGATACCTGTTTCTTCTCGTGTATCTGGTGGTGGTTCTGGAGCATCCCTTCATCGGCGCCTGGCGGGTGGATCCCTCCTCCTTTCAGCACGTCCTGCAAACCTTTCATTAGCGGCGCCAGCGCAAGCTGCGGAGCCCCCGGCAGTGCACGGCTTTGGGGTCACGCACTGACCGGCTCAGATGGCCGATAAGCCACCGTCAACGTTCAGTTCCATCCCGTTGACGAAGCTGGAATCGTTGGAAGCAAGAAACAGCGCGGCCCCTGCGATTTCCTCCGGCTGACCCATCTTGCCGCGTGGGATCTGGGATTCGAACATCTCCTTCGCCTCCTTGGTGAGGACTTCTTCCTGCATCGGCGTGGCGATGGGCCCCGGGCCGAGCACGTTCACCCGGATATTTCTGTCCTTCAGCTCGTTAAGCCAGGTGCGCGCGAAGGAGCGCAAGGCCGCCTTGCTCGCCGCATACACGCCGAAGCCGGGATACCCCTTCACCGAAGCCACCGAACCGGTCATGATGATCGAACCCCCGTCGTTGATCAGCGGCAGTGCCTTCTGCACCGTGAACAGCGTGCCGCGCGCATTCAGGTCGAAGGCCGCATCGAAGTGCTGCTCGGTGATCTCGCCCAGCAGGGCGGATTCGCCCCGGCCGGCGCTCGCATACAGGATGTCGATCTTGCCTTTTTCCCGCTTGACCGTTTCGAACAGACGATCGAGGTCTTCCAGCTTGGACGCGTCGCCGCGCACGGCGGTCACGTTCCGGCCGATCAGCTTGACGGCCTTATCGAGCTGCTCCTGCCGCCTGCCCATGATGAACACGTAGGCGC
>JBOGKL010000337.1:0-2377 GCA_050745525.1 Terriglobales bacterium
CTGGTGCCGAAATCGGCCGCTACACCGCCCCAAGCCAGAGAGCGCGCCAGTGTGTAGCTGATGTCCATGCTGAAGTTGCGGGCCATGCGGCGCTGCAACTCGACATCCAGGCTGTCGTAGCGCGAACGCCCGATGGAGCTGGCGTCGGAGATGGCGCCGATGTCGGGCAGACCGGCCGCCGTAAAGGCGGCATCGTACTGGCGCACCGGGGCGGCGCCAGTGTCCCCGATGGCGACCGAGTTGATGATGTGGTTGAGGGTCTGATACGTCATCTCGTGCAACCCCAACTCGTGGACGTAATCCACGCGCAGGGCGGCGTTGGGATTAAAGCCCCAGGTGTAGCCTAGGTTCCATTGCTCGGAAACCGGGTTGCGGAAGTTGGGGTCGATGTCCTGACCGCCCGAGCCGGGGCCGAGCGCGGTGGTGGCGCCGCCGGTCCAGACCGGGTTGGGATCCTTTACCAGAGCGTAGGAGGAGAGAGGAATGCCGCCCGAGCCCGGAACATTGCAAGGTAGGGACAGACACGTGCCCCCGGGCTCGCTGAGTCCGCTGGAGAAGACGGTCCCGAACATGGTGGGATCGGTTTGCTGCAGCGCAAACAGCGGCGAGTTCTGGATCACCTGGCCATAGTACATACCGAAGCCGCCACGCAGCAGTTGCGTGCCATGACCGGAGAGGTCATAGGTGAAACCGATGATCGGCGCCAGATCGCCAGTATCGGCCTTGGGCAAGGCACCGTAGGGGCTGTTGATGGCCTGCAGCGCCAGGTAGGTGCGGTTCTTGGGCATGTCGGTTTCGCCGTAGGTGTTCTCGTCGAGCTCATAACGCACACCCAGGTTGACCGTGAGGCGCTGGCTCGCCTGCCAATCGTCCTCGGCGTAGAGGCCATACGACTTAGTGCCGCCGGTGGCGGCATAGAACGGATCGCCCGAGGTGAGCGACATGCTGGTGATGGCGCCGGGCGTGGAGAAGCCGTCGGTGTAGGTGAAGGCCGGGTTCACGGTCGAGACGCCATGGGCGGCGATCAAGACGGGTGAATCGGAGAAGGAGATGCCGGGCACCATGTTGTACTCGAAGAATCCGGCCAGCATCGGATCCCAGACCGTATCCTCGCCCAACTTGATAGAGTGGTTGCCGCGGTTCATGGAGAAATCATCGCGGATTTGCCACTTCTTCTCGGTGGTGTTCTGGGGCACGTTGCCGTTGGTGCCGAAGCTGGTGCCGTCGGGGAAGCTCACCGCGTAGGGGGTGACCTGGTTGGTGGCGATCAGGTTGTTCCAGTACTGATAGCCGCCGGTGAGCGAGTTCACCGTGGTGGGATTGATGATGGTGCTCCAGGTGAGGCCGCCGAGAATCATGTTGTTCTTGGTGAAGTTGTTGTCGGTGGCGTCGGTTTCGTTGCCATCCTGGTCATTGAGACCGTAATTGCTCTGCCAGTTGAAGGTGAAGCTCAGATGATTGGCGGAGTTGATGGTGTGATCAATGCGCGTCGAATAGCGGTTGTCGTGATAGGGCGTGGGGATCACGCTGGTCGGCTTGGCCCCGATGGCTTCGGCCGAGGTCAATTCGGCAACGGAACTCGAGGTGATCGGAATCTCGGTCTTCTCGTTATCGCGGAAGAAGGCGAAGAAGAAGAAGTCCTTGTTCTTGATCACCGGGCCGCCGATGTCGGCGCCGAACTGCTGACGGTCGAACTCCGGCGTGGGCTGATCGGACTGCTTGGAGAAGTAATCGTCGGCGTTGAGCGTGGTGTTGGTGAAGTAGTACTGGGCGCCGCCGTGGAACTTGTTGGTGCCTTCTTTTTCGACCACGTTGATAGCCGCGCCTTCGCTGCGGCCGTTGGCGGCGGAGAAGCGCGAGGGGGAGACCTTAAACTCCTGAATCGCGTTCAGGGGCAACTGCATGTCGGGACCGCCGACGGAGTTGTCCTTGTCCTCGATGCCGTCCACAGCGACGTTGACGTTGCGGCCGGTGCCGCCGTCCACGGAGAAGGTCGCGACGCGCATCTTGGTCGGATCGTACGGCTGCACGGGCTTGACGCCGGGGATGAGGATGGCCAGGCTGCCGTAGTCATTCCCGTTGATGGGCAGGCTTTGCACCTGCGCGGTGCTGATGTTGCCGGAGACGCCGGTTTTTTGCGCGTTGACGAGCGGGGCGGCGGCGGTGACCTCGACGGTCTGAGTTTCCGAGCCCGGCTGCATGCTGAAGTTCAGCGTCAGCGTTTCGCCGATCTCCACCGCCGTGGGCGCGGAATTGGATTTGGCGAAGCCGCTCTTGGTGGCGCTGATGAGGTAGGTGCCGGGCGTCACCAGGGCGAAGTTGTACATGCCGCTGGCATTGCTGGGCGCGGAGCGGGTTACCCCGGTGGAGATGTTGG
>JBOGKL010000338.1:0-2459 GCA_050745525.1 Terriglobales bacterium
CCAGTGAGGGGAAATAGAGGAATACGCCGCTCGCCACCACGAAGTCGGCCGCGGGCAAGGGCGCGCCGGCTTCGGCGCATCGCCAATCGCCGTCGGGCAACGCGGCGCGTGCCGCAGCGATCAACGCCGCGGAATAATCAATGCCGCCGACCCGGCAGCCATGTTCGGCCAGTGGATACAGTAACGCACCCGCGCCGCAACCGACTTCAAACAGCGAATCGCCGGGCCGGAGGTCGAGCCGCGCGGCGCAACGCATCACGTAGTCGCGCCAGGCCGCCTCGGGCATCGTCCCAAAGCCGGTGTCGAAGCCGTCGGCGGCCAACAGTCGCGCCAGCGTTGAACCCGCTCCGCCGTCCAACCGTCGCGCCGCCCAAATGTCACGCCATGCCGGCATGGACCCCGCTGCGCGCCAGCACCGTTCGCAGCGCCTCCAGTAACCGTTCATGATCGCTCGCCGTCCGCACCGCCGCCCGCAAATACTGGCGGCCATCGCCGAACTTCGCGGTCACGTCCTTGATATGGATCGAATGCTCGCCGAGCAGCAGCTCCGCCACCGTCGCCGCTGGCCGGTTCACGCGGAAGGTGAGGAAATTGCCGCCGCTGGGCAGCACCGCCTCCACGCCCGCCAGCTCCGCCAGTTGCACCGCCAAAGCGTCACGGTCGGCCGCGGTCTGGGCAAACGAAGCCGCCAGCTCCGGCTGGAACTTGAGCACCAGCTCCAGAAAAAACTCCGCCATCGAATTCATGTTCCATATCGGCGTCCGCCGCCGCAGCCAGGCCAGCCATTCCGCATTGGCGGTGTACACATAACCAAGGCGCACACCCGGCACCCCCCACGCCTTGCTCAGGCTGGCCACGACCATCACGTTCGCCAGCGGCTCCCGCTCCAGAAGCGGCAGCAGCGACGGTTGTCCGCTGAAGGCAAGGAACGACTCGTCCACGAGCACGCGGACGCCGGGGTGCTCGCGCGCCCAGCCGAATAGGTGCTCGGTCTCGAGCGTCGTGCCGGTGGGATTGTTGGGGTTCACGATCACGGCCAGGTCGTGGCCGGCGAGCTCGCCGCGCCACTGCGCGTAGCCGGTGTGTCCGGGGAACCAGCGCGGATACTCGTGGAAGGTCGGCTCGGGCAGCAGCACGCGCGCCGGCTCGAACAGGCCCGGCAGCAGCGGATAAATTTGCGAAGCCCCGTTCAACGCCACAACGCGCTCGGGATCGCAGTCGAGCGCCAGCGCCAGCTTGCGATCCAGCACCGGCTGCGCCGAACCGTAGTTGCGCGCCAGGTCGGGAAGTGCGCGGCGCATCGCGGCCAGCATGGCGTCGGTCGGGAAGTACATGTTGCGCAGGCGCAGGTAGGGCCGCTGCGCAAATTGGTCCTCGAACTGCACGTCCAGCGGCTTGGCCGCGTAGAGGTAGGGGCAGGTATACGCGGACTCGTAGCCGATGCGGAGCGCCGCGTCGGGGCCGGCGTCGGGGGGAAGGTAGAGGAAGATCTCCACCTGGCAGTGCGGCACCCCGGAGTTGGAGTCGAATACGTGCATGCTCAGGATGTCGGCGTTGGGGACGGTCACGCGGGTATCGCCGAAAGTGCTCAGCTTGGTGCTGCGCAGCCCGATATGATCAATCTCGCCGTAGGCGTCTCCGATCCGCACCCAATCGCCCAACTAATACGGCCGGTCGGCGAGGATGACCAACCCCCCGATCAGGTGTTTGATCAGGTCTTGGGCGCCCAGCCCGATCGCGATCGCCACCGACCCGACCAGCGCCAGAAACGTCTCCCGCCTCGGCGCCAGCAGCCGGAAGCAGACGAGCATGGCCACCAGCCACAACACGATCCGAACCACCGGTTCGGCGCCTTTGGCCAGGCAGCGGATGCGCGGACCGCGGCGGCTGGGCACGTCGAATAAGCGCGAGGCATAGCGGATGATCACCGCCGTCGCGGCCAGAATTACGATCGCCGACGCGATCCGCCCGAAGGTGAAGTACTGAAATAAGTTGTGCGCGGTGCTGGGTACGCCGAAAGGCATTGGTGCCTCCTAAAGTATGTTCTTCTCGCTCAGGACGTCCCGCACGAATCGCCCCGCCTGCAGGCGCACGCGCAGCCCGGGCGAGGCGGGCTCGGGTTCCAGGATTTCCAGCGCGAGCAGGCGTTCGAGATGGCTGCGCGCCGCCTCCGGGCTCAGGTGGAACACCTCGGCCAGCTCGGCTTGGGTCAGGCTGGCGCGCTCAGTGCCGACAGCGATCTCCCGATCGGATCGGCCTGCTCCAGTGCGCTCATCGGATCGGAAAAGAAGCGATCTTCCACGTCCCCGAACAAGTGCGCGAAGGAGGCGGTGCCGTGCGAGTCCAGTGGCGCCTGCGGGGGCGCGGCGAGCTGCTCGCGCATCTCGGCCGTCCGGCGGCGGATCTCCGCCGTCGCTGCGTCCAGCTCGGCGCTCAGGCGCTCATTGACCGATTGGAAC
>JBOGKL010000339.1:0-8619 GCA_050745525.1 Terriglobales bacterium
GTGCTGCACCGTCACCCACCTGGATGGACTCGTGTTGGCACGTTCGGTCTTTCATCACTCCATGAACTATCGCTCGGTGATGATCTTCGGCCGCGGACGCGTCGTCTCCGACTCCGAGGCCAAGCTCCAGGCCCTTGAGACCATCAGCAACCAGATCGCCCCCGGGCGCTGGCAGGCCGCCCGCCGCCCCTCGGCGAAAGAGCTCAAGGCCACCACCGTCTTCGAGTTGCCCCTGGCCGAAGCCAGTGCCAAAATCCGTACCGGCCCCCCTAAGGATGAACCCGAAGACTACACCCTGCCCATCTGGGCCGGCGTCGTCCCCATTCGCCTCTCCTACGGAACACCCGTTCCCGACCCTGCCTTGAGCGCCGGCATCCCCATGCCCGAACCGCTGTTGGGATCGCGCGCTCTCGGCCAATGGGGCCACTAAATGCCACCTTCGCCCAAAGAAACCATCCTCCTCGCCGAGGATGAAGAAATCGTCCGGCATCTGGTCATCGAGCTATTGACGCGCGACGGCTACACGGTCCTCGCCGCCGCCAACGGCAGTCTGGCACTCGAGGTCGCGCGGGCTCACCGCCGCCCCATTCATCTGCTGATCAGCGATGTAGCCATGCCGCAAATGACCGGCCTGGAACTGGCGCGCCAGATTTCGCTCCTCCACCCCGCCGTCAAGATCCTGCTCGTCTCCGGCTACAGCGATCCGGCCGCGGTCGAAGAGCTGAAGCAACAGGCCGGCTTCGCCTATCTCCGCAAGCCCTTCACCCCGCAAGCGCTGCTGCAGCAGGCGCGCGCCCTGCTCGATTCGTCAGCGGGCGGGAAATAGCCGGTTCAATACTTCCGCCAGCCGCCACCCGGCGCGATCCAGTTGCCGCCGAATCACCGCATCCGCGCCCCTCACGTAGGCGCGCGAAAGAGACACGGTGCGCGCGTGACAACCCGGCGCCAGATGCAGCGGCTCATAGGCGGAACGCACGGCGACCACATGGCTTGACCAGATCCAATCGAGCACCGCCGGCGACCCCTGCGCATAGCGCCGCCCGAGGCGACGGTCCAGTTGCCGCGCGTAAATGGCAGGCGATTCCTGCCGCATCATGCGCGCGAGCATCCGCGAGTCCCAGTCGGCGTGCAGGTTGCTTCTTCGTCTTGTGCCCGGCAGGCGCGTGCGCACGCAGTTGCCACCTTCATCGTTGTCGTCGCTCACGTGCAGCGGCTGGAAAGCGTCGCCGACCAGATGAATGACATAGCGCAAAGCCACGGCCCTCTCGCGCGTGGGCGCCGCGCGGTCCTGCAGCTCCGCCTCAAACCGCGCCAGCGCCGCGCTCAAGCACGTGCCTGCGCACAGCGAAGCGTAGTTGATCTCGCCGCGTCGCGCCCCGAGCGGCAGGTTGACGAAATGGAAGCTGGCCGTGGCCGGCGTGCGCACGGCGTCGGCCCAGCCCGCAACCCGCGCCATGGCCGGCAGTTGCGCCGCCGCGCGGCAGGGGTGCCGGACATCCTCGCCCGTCGGAACCGCCAGCAACGCGCGCACCTCGGCGGCCACTTCCGGGCGCAGATGCGCAGCCGCAATCAGCGCAATGACCTCGTGCCCGGCGCAGCCCCATCCCCACGCGGGCGACACCCCCAGCGCCAGCACGGCCAGCAGGAGCACCCCTTGGCGTAAAAAACCGCGCACTGCTGGATAATAAACCCACCATGGCCCTGACCCTGAGCGATCTCCCCACGCCTTGCCTCCTGCTCGAGCGTCCCCGCCTGCTCGCCAACATTGCCCGCCTGCGCCAGCGCATCACCGGCCTGGGCGCTGGTCTGCGTCCGCACCTGAAAACCTGCAAGAGCTGGGATGTAGCCGCACTCATGCTGCCTTCTCCCTCCGGCCCGGCCACGGTCTCGACCTTGCGCGAGGCGGAGGAATTTGCCGCCCACGGCGTGCGCGACATGATCTATGCGGTCGGCATCGCCCCGCACAAGCTGGCGCGCGTGGCGGCCCTGCGCACCCAAGGCGTGGACCTTCTGGTGATTCTCGACAGCGTGGCCCAGGCGCAGGCGCTCGCCGCCCACGCCCAATCCTCAGGAACCGACATGCCCGCACTGATTGAAGTTGACGCCGATGGCCACCGCGCCGGCGTCCGCCCCGAACGGCGCGAGCAGTTGCTGGCCGTAGCCGCCGCGCTCCCGCCCGGCTCGCTGCGCGGCGTGCTCACCCACGCCGGCGACTCCTACCACGCCCGCGACGCCGCTGCCCTCGCGCGCGCCGCCGAAGGCGAGCGCGCCGCCGTCGTCGAGGCCGCCCGCTTGCTGCGCCAGGCCGGTTATCCCTGCCCCGTTGTCAGTGTCGGCTCGACCCCGACCGCGCATTTCGCCCGCGACCTCACCGGCGTCACCGAGGTCCGCGCCGGCGTCTATTGCTTCTTCGATCTCATGATGGCCGACCTGGGCGTCTGCTCGCTCGACGACATCGCCTGCACCGTGCTCACCAGCGTGATCGGCCATCAACCCGATAAGGGTCCACTCGGTGGCTGGACCATCACCGATTCCGGCTGGATGGCCCTCTCACGCGACGGCGGCGATGGCGCCCATGCCTTCGGCATGGTCTCCGACGCCGCCCAGTCCCCCTATCCCGATTGGGTGGTGGCGGAAATGAGCCAGGAACACGGCGTTCTGGCGCTGCGGCCCGGCGGTCACGAGCGTCCCCCACAGTTGCCCGTGGGCACGCGGTTGCGCATTCTCCCCAACCACATCTGCGCCACAGCCGCCCAGTTCGACCGCTACTACGTGCTCGACGGCACGTCCGCAGTGCAGGCCGTCTGGGAACGCTTCCGCGGCTGGTAACCCTCTCTATCTAGGCCGTCTGCGCCGCGCAGCCCCAGCTTGGGGCCTGGGCCCCCAAGCCGGGGCGAGCATAAGCGGGTGGCGCGGCAAAGCCGCGACGGGCCCGCGCCAATCAATGCGGTGCCAGGTAGCGCGCCAGCGCCGTCGCGTCGACATTGCCGCCGCTGAGAATCACACCAATGCGCTGGTACTGCTTCGGCAGCGCGCCTGCCAGCAGCGCCGCTGCTCCGGCGGCGCCCGAGGGCTCGACCACGATCTTGGCGCGCATCAGCAGCAGCGTAAGCGCCTCGATAAGCTGCGCATCGGTCACGGTCACCACCCCCGCCAAATGCTTCTGCATGATGGCAAACGTCAGCTCCCCCGGCTGCACTGTACGCAAGCCGTCGGCGATGGTGGGGTTGTCGGCAATCGGGGTGATGACGCCGCGGGAGAGCGAAAGCTTGACGTCGGCGGCGGTAGCGGGCTCAACGCCATAGATGTCGAGCTGGGGGTTGAGCCCATGCCCGGCGAGCGAGGAACCCGAAACCAATCCCCCTCCGCCTACGGGCACGATCAGCGCTTCCAGGTCAGGAACCTCCTCGAGCAGTTCGAGCGCCGCCGTGCCCGCTCCGGCGATGATGCGGACGTCGTCAAACGGCGGCACCAGCACCCGGTTCTGCTTCTTCACCAGCTCGGCCGCAAACGACTCCCGGTTCACCGTGGCGCGATCATAGAGGTGTACCTCGCCGCCGAAGGCGCGCACCGCGGCCAGTTTCGATTGGGGCGCGTCGGTGGGCATCACCAGCGCCGCGCTCACCCCCAGCCCGCGCGCCGCCAGGGCCACCGCCTGGGCGTGGTTGCCGCTGGAAAACGCCAGTACGCCCCGGCCGCGCTCCTCCGGCGTCAACTGCAGCAGGCAGTTGGTGGCGCCGCGAAACTTGAAGGCGCCGGCCCGTTGCAAGTTCTCGCATTTGAGAAACACCTGCGCCCCGGCGCGCTCATCGAGCGAGCGCGAATGCACGACCGGGGTGCGGACAATGCGCGAGGCAATCCGTTGGTGGGCGGCGCGAACGTCGTCGTAGCTGGGCAGGGAAACAGTCATCCTCCTGGCATTGTACGATCTCTTCCAACCGCTCTAAGCTGATGAGGGGCAAAGAAGCATATGAAGGTCGGAATTCTTGGATCAGGCGACGTCGCCAAGTCTTTGGCGAAAGGCTTCCTCAAAGAAGGTCACACGGTCAAGCTGGGCTCGCGTGAGCCGGCGAAACTGACCTCATGGGTGCAAGAAGCCGGAAATAACGCCTCCTGCGGCGCCGTTTCCGAAACGGCCAAATTCGGAGATCTCATCGTTCTCGCCGTCAGCGGCGCCGCGGCCGTGCAAGCGATTCAAATGGCCGGCGCCGATAACTTCAAAGGCAAGCTCGTCCTCGATGCCACCAATCCTTTGGACAGCATGCCCCCGAAGCTGATCGGCGGTCTGGGCAGCTCCGGCGGCGAGCTCATCCAAGCCGCCCTGCCCGGAGCGTCGGTCGTCAAGGCCTTCAATTCCGTCGGACACCCGGAATTCTACAAGCCGCAGTTCGCCGCCGGTCCACCCGACATGTTCATTTGCGGCGACGATCCAAAGGCAAAGGAACAAGCCTCAAGCATCTGCAAGGCCTTCGGCTGGAATCCTGTGGATGTCGGCGGCATTGGAGTCTCACATTACCTTGAAGCCGCAGCCATGGTCTGGATTCTCACCGCCTCCGCCGGGGGCCATTGGCATCAGGCCTTCAGGCTTTTAAGAAAGTGAAAAATTAGGATGCCGACGCTGCGGCTGGGCCATCGTGGCCATCGCTGCCCCGGGTGGGATGAACCGGAAAATTCTCTCGCCGCCTTCGACCGCGCCCTCGCCGCCGGCTGCGACGGCCTCGAACTCGATCTGCGCCACACTCGTGACGGACGCGTGGTCATCCATCACGACGAAGCCTTGCACGGCAGCGGCCTGCGCCTCGCCGAGACCTCCTGCCTCGCCTTACGCCGCCTGCATCCGCCTCTTGCCACGCTCGAGCAGGTGCTGGCCCGCTACCGCCATCGCGCCTGGCTCGACCTCGAAATAAAAACGGAAGCCGCCCTGGTCCCCACGCTCCGCCTCTTGGCGCGCCTTCCGCCCCGGCGCGGCTACGTCATCAGTTGCTTTGATGTCGAGGTTCTGCACCGCCTGGCCGAGCTCGCCCCGGACGTGCCCCGTTGCCTCAACCTGAAGCGCCCCGGCAGCCTGCGCCGCATTCGCGCCGCCGACGTTTCCTGGGTCGCGCCCCACCAGGCCTCTTGCACCGCCTGGTATGTGCAGTGGCTGCATCGCCATGGCTGGAAGGTGCTGGTGTGGACCGTCAACCACCCTCGCCGCATGCAGCTTCTGGCCCGCGCTCAGGCTGAGGCCATCGTCTCCGATCGGCCCGATCTCCTGGTCGAAGCTCTCCGCGTGGCCTCGCTGGCCACCCCGCCCCGCGCCACAGCATCTGGAAGCGGCGATGAACAGCGCCTCCTCGGATATCCAGCAGCAGGTCGAGCGCCTCGGCGAGTGGTTCCACAACCTTGACCTGAACGGCGTCGCCACCGCACCCCACCACTTTCTCGGCGACTACCCCCGCACCAAGTGGGAGCGCATCAGCCCCGCCCTGCCCGAACGCATGGATGGCCTGAGCGTTCTCGACATCGGCTGCAATGCCGGCTTCCATGCCCTCGAGTGCAAGCGCCGCGGCGCCGAGCTTGTCGTCGGCATTGACGCCGACCCCCGCTATCTCGCCCAGGCCCGCTTGGCCGCCGAGGTGCTCCATCTTGAGGTCGAGTGGCGGCAAATGTCGGTCTACCACCTCCCCGAGCTCGGCCGACAATTTGACTATGTCTTCTTCCTGGGCGTCTTCTACCACTTGCGTTACCCCCTCTACGGGCTCGACCTCGTGGTGCCCATGGTCCGCCAGCGCCTTCTGTTCCAGACCATGCTGCGCGGCGACAACGGCTCCTCGCCTGCTGCCGCCAACTACGACTTTTGGGATCGCTCGCCCTTTCAGCGCCCCCAATTCCCCCGCATGTTCTTCGTCGAGAACAGCCTCGCCGGCGATCCGACCAATTGGTGGATCCCGAACCGCGCCGGCGCCGAAGCCATGCTGCGCTCGGCCGGCCTTGAAATCCTCTCTCATCCCGAAGAAGAAACCTGGGTCTGCGCTCCCCGCGCCCCCGACCCGCGCGGCCCCATTCATGTGCTCGAGCTGGAAGCCAAGCTATGAATTACGCCCTGGTGCAGCCGAACTGGTCCTTTGCCGGCTCAACCTATTTCGGCTGCCCCGAATCGCATCTCCCTCTCGAGCTGCTCTATGCGCGTCAGCAGTTGCAAGCTGCCGGGCACGAGGTTCTGCTGCTCGATGCCCATCTCGAAGCGCTCGAGGTCGAGAGCGGCGCGCGCCGCATCCGGGCATTTCAACCCGACTTTCTCGTCCTCACCACCGCGCCCACCTACCTGTTCTGGAGGTGCCCGCAGCCAGAGCTGCGCGTCCCCGCCCAGTGGATGCGCCGCCTCCACCAGGCCGCCCCGGCCGCCGTTACCGTAGCCATCGGGCCGCATGGCTCGGCCACCCCGCAAGCCACCAAGACCAAGCTCGCCTGCGACGTGGTGATCCAAGGCGAAGCCGATCAAGTGCTCGCATCGCTTGCCGCCGGCGACCCGGTTCCGCCCGGCTTCCACCAGGCCAACATGGCCCAGATCCCCGCGCTCGACTACACCGGCTACCCCATGTCCCTGCGCCGCCATCGCCATCACGTCTTCAGCGGCTCCGGACGTGGCGCCGAGGTCGAGGCCACTCGCGGATGCCCCTGGGCCTGCAGCTTCTGCAACAAAACCCTGTTCCGCAACCAGTTCCGCCCCCGCCCTCTCGATGCCGTCGTGGCCGAGCTCGACTCGCTCGCCCGCCTCGGCTTCGATTACGTCTACTTCATTGACGAAATCTTCGGCTGCGCGAGAACCACGCCCGCTCTGCTCGAGGCCCTGCGCCCGCTGCCGCTGACGTTCGGCATGCAGACTCGCATTGATCTCTGGAACGAAGAGACGCTCGCCACTCTGGGCGCCGCCGGATGCGTCTCGCTGGAATGCGGCATCGAATCGGTCACGCCTGAAGGCCGCGAGCGCTTCCGCAAAGGCTGCCGCATCAGCACCGATCGCATCGAAACCCTGCTCCGCATCGCCCGCCGCCATATTCCCTGGGTGCAGGCCAACCTGATCGCCGGCGAGCACGACGATCTTGATGCCATCGCCTCCTGGCGCTCCGCGCTCGTCCAAGCCGGCATCTGGGTCTCGCAGCCCGTGCCCGTATTTGCCTTCCCAGGAACCCCGCTTTACCAACAGTTGTTCGGCGCTCCCGACGACCAGGCCTGGGAACGCGCGCACCGCCATTACCTCGCGGCGAATTCAGCCCGCGGCTACTACAGCGACGTGCAGGATCAAGCCCCCCAGCCCCTCGATCAGCTCGAGGCCCTGCCCGGCTGAGGCGGCAGGCATGCCCTGCCGCGTCGCGTCACCGGCAGCACCAGCAGGATCAGTTGCGCCCCGAGCAACGACGTCACGATCAGCCCCACGCTCCACGACGTCACCACGATCAGCACGATCATGGCTTTCCACTCGCAGAGCCGATTCCGGTACAGGTAAAGGTTGGGCACCAGCATCCACAGCACGCCAAAAGTAAACACCGCCCCCGCTTCCGCCGGCCGCCATCCCAGCCAAATTTGGGGAAGTGGAACATAGTGGCCCGTGATCCAGGCTTCGGCTCCGTTCAGCAGCATCCAGGTGCCGAGCAACAGCCCCAGCACGATCGCCGCCTGCGCGGTCGTCGAGGGCAGGCCCGCCGTTCGTGGCGCAATCGCGTTCTCCGATGGCCGCAAGTTCACCGAAACAGTGTACTGTGAATCCTGATCTCGGAGACTTCCACCATGGCAAGGCTTGTCTTCGGTCTGGCCCAGACACTAGACGGCTACGTGGACCACCAGCTAATGCTGCCCGGTCCCGCGCTCTTTCGCCACTTCATCGAGTTGGTGCGCAGCCAGGCCGGCGCCATCTACGGCCGCACCACGTACGAGATCATGCGCTACTGGGACGAACAGCATCCCGAGTGGGATGGGCCCGAGCGCGACTTCGCCTCGGTATGGCGCAGCAAACCGAAGTGGGTCGTGTCGCGCTCGCTGAACTCCGTCGGCCCAAACGCAACCCTCATCCAGGGCCCTCTCGAACCGGCGATGCGTAAGCTAAAAACCGAGCGCCAAGGGGAAATTGCCTTGGCCGGACCCAACCTGGCCCGCAGCCTGACTGAGCTTGGCCTGATTGACGAGTATCGCCTCTATTTCCGCCCCTTCGTGGCCGGCAGCGGCAGGCCCTTCTTTGCCGGCCCCCGGCCGCCGCTCCGCCTCGTAGCCACGGATCGCATTGGGGAGGACACGGTCAGGCTGTCCTACATTCCTGCTTGAATGCCAACGCTTTCGACAACGATGTGCCGCCCCTGATAAGGAGCCTGTCTTTGAACTCCGGGATCGAGAAAATTTGCTTTAGCGTCCAGCAAACCCAAAAGTCCTTTTCCACACGAATGTCCGCCAGCCCGCAGCGAACGGCGACCTTGCCAAACAGCTCGACGCGTTGGCGGGCATTCCACTGCGCAACACGATTCATCGCCGATCCCCGGCTACTCTTTTGGCTAACTCGTAAACCCAGTCAACGCCCAGGCGAGTTGCCTCCAGCAGTTCGCGTTTTTCGGCAGCGGAAAGTGTCTCTCTCAAACTGGACACGGA
>JBOGKL010000340.1:0-2113 GCA_050745525.1 Terriglobales bacterium
GTCCCGTGCGGCAGCGTCAGGAACCTGGCCACCGCCGCCTGCGTCTGCTCGCCCGCCGATGCCGCCGTCAGCGCGATGAGCCCCGGGCGCAGCGCAAAGAACACACCCAGCGACAGCCCAAACAATATGCCTCCGGCCACCGCCGCGCGCCGCTCGCGCCACGCTCCGTCGCGCAGCGCCAGCGCCGGGAAGATCAGCCCGAAGAGCGCAAAATCCGCCTTCAGCAGCAGCGCCGCGCTGAAGCATGCGAGCGCGATCAATGTCCACCCCCAATGCGGGCGTTCCAGGTTCTTGAGCGCGCGCATCCACGCCGCCATTGCCGCCAGCACTAACAACAGCGCCGCCCCGGCCGGATGCGCCTCCAACCCCAACCACCACACGCCCGGCGCCAACAGGAATAACGCCGTCCCGCTCGCCGCCGCCAGCGGCCCGCAAAAGCGCCGCCCCAGCCAGTACGCCATCGGCGCCGTCACGATCGCCGCCGCTATGCTCGCCCCCACCAGCAGCCTGTGCGGCGTGATGTGAGTCTGCGCCACCAGCCAGGCCGCCGCCGCGTAGTAGCCCGGCGATAGCACCTTGGCGTAGATCCAATGCGCATCCGGTCCGCGGCGCAGCCACTGCAACACGCCGTCCACATAGCGAGGGCAGTCGGCCTCGCCCAGGCTCCGTCCCGCCAGGGGTAGGCGCGTCGCCGCTGCCAGCGCCGCAAGCAGCCACGGGGCTAATCGATCGGCCATGGCGCTGTGGGCGCGGCGTTTTTGCGGCCGTAAGGTCTGGGGCGAAACAGGTAAGCCGACGCGCACGCCCCGGTGGATGCCTCGGCTTTCGGGAATGCCGCTTCAGAACTACTGCTTTCATATCCGTTTTCCAACAACAGCCAAGCAACCGCGCCCGCGGTGTCTGCCATCTCCTGCCTCGTGAGTCTCACGACGGCGCGCCGCTTGCTGTGGATTGTGGCCGGGTGTTTTCTGGGCCTTTGGGGTCTGACGTTTTACTGGCTCAAGCTCACGGGCAACTACATGCACGTGTTTCTGGTCGCGGCCATCGGCGTGGCGTTGATGAACCTCATTGCGCATTACTGGACGCGGCCGGACCCGGAGGATCGCGCGTGAGCGTACGCACCCGGCTGGGCCTGGCGATGGTGGCCATGACCGCCTGCGTGTGGATCGGCGCCACCTCGCTCCGCCACTGGGTCCCGAATCACGGCCACGGCATCACCTGGCTGCTCATCGCCCCGGTGCTGGCCTGCGCTATCGCGGCCCTGGGCTTGGCGGGCGAATACCGGCAAGCATCCATCGGCGGCAAAGAGATCGTGCACTGGGGCGATGTCTATGCCATCGCGCTGTGGTTTGAGATCTTTGGCCTGGGGCTGATGAGCTACCGCGCGATCTGGATGTTCTTCAGTTGGGATGGCCTGTTCTATTTCCCCACCTGGCTCCTGCTCGCCTCCGCCGTCCTCTGCCGCTGGCGCCCCCGCTGGATTCCCTGCTCTTAACAGCTAACCACCTTCAGGTATTCGCGCCCTGACCAGATTGGGACAGCAACTCCGTGGCTGGGTAGGGCAACTAAGCCGGAGGTGTTCCGGTTGCGCGCACTTGCGGTGGTGGTCTCGCTGTTGTTCGGTGCCTTCTTGTGGGTGTACTTTCTGCAGGACCTGCCTTACCGCGCCGCGCCTCAGCAGCCGATTGACTTCAGCCATCAAATTCACTTCGAGCGCGGCATCCAATGCGCCTTCTGCCACATGGACGCGCCGCGTTCGACCTTTGCCGGTATTCCCGCCGTGCTGAAATGCATGGGCTGCCATCGCGTCATCATTCCGCAGTATCCGCAAATTCAGAAGCTGCACGCCTACTGGCGCGAGCAGATTTCCATCCCCTGGAAGCGCGTCTACTGGGTGCCCGATTACGTGCGCTTCACCCACCAGCCGCACATCGCCGCCGGCATCCCCTGCCCGACCTGCCACGGCAGCGTGGGCAGTATGGACCGGGTGCGCGAGGTGGTGAACTTCAACATGAACACCTGCATCACCTGCCACCGCGCCATGGACGCCCGCACCGACTGCTTTGGCGCCTGCCATCACTAAGGACCCGCACATGCCCGCCCGCCTTCCCCC
>JBOGKL010000341.1:0-2075 GCA_050745525.1 Terriglobales bacterium
CCTCCGAGCGTGCCGAAGTAGCGGCGCTGGCGCGGCAAGCCGCCGCGCTGCATACGCGCCTGCAGACGCTGATGACGCACGGCCTGGCGCAGTTGAACGCCACTCTCCTCCGCGCCCGCGTCCCGCGTATCACCGCCATGCCGCCGCGCCCGGCCGCGCGCCGCGCCGCAGGCTCCTAAACCCGAGCCGCGGTCAACCTCGATTGGGGCGCGTCCCGGCGCGGCTGTCCGCCCACATGCTCGAAGCTGGGCGTACGTTCCTAAATGGAAGCGTGAGGGGTCCGAAGGGCTGACTGACGCTCGGGGTCAGGCCTTGCGGGCTGAAACGAAGAGTTCCGAGCCTGAAAGTTTTCCGCAATTAAGCCGCAACAGCCAATCCAGCGGAATCCCGATCATCACCGCAGCGTACAGCGCCCGGCGATAGACGCGCTCCGTCCAGCGAGTGGAACCACTGCCGCGGCTTTCCGGTGCGGAGGCCCACTCCCGCGTCTTCTTAAAAAATCGGACCGAACTTGAGACGATCTGGGCAAGAAAGGTTTGCGCCTCCCCCCTTGCGGCCTGAGTGTGAACGTCTGTGAAACCGTGGCGGTCGAGCAGCCAGGTGAGACCTTCAGGCGAGAATAAGGAGACGTGGGCCGGTTTGATGCTCCACTGCCAATGCCCGCGAAAAACCTTTGCGCCCCAGCCAGCGGCGTTGGGGGTTCGCAACAGGACGACTCCGCCCGGGCTGAGCAAACGGAAAATGTCATCCATGAGGGCATGCACGTCAGGCACATGTTCGACAACGTGCCAGAGGCAGACTGCGCTCCATTGGCCGCAGCCGAGCTCTTCCATTCGTTCCGCCAGGAGCCCGGAATACACTTTTAGCCCTTTGGATCGTGCAGCCCTTGCGGCCTCCTCGGAGATCTCCACCCCGGCAACCTGCCAACCGCGCTCACGCGCTTGGCACAGGAAATTACCATAGGAGCATCCGACTTCGAGCAAAGTTCTTCCCTCCGTCAGCGCTTCCATGGCCGCCAGGAACCGCGGCGCCAATCTCTTCATGTTCCGCGCGTAGCCAGTTGGGTCAACCCTGTACTGCCGGTTGTAGAAATCTCGCAGCTCCTCCGGCGTGGGCAAAGGCTTCAGAGTCAAGCTGCGGCAGGAAAAACAATATTCGTAATCCCAAGGCGCGTCCAGGCGATTGAAGCGTGGTTCAGACTGGTTCCCGCCGCAAAACTGGCAGCCCTGTGCCGCCCTCAAGACCGGAGTTACCATAGCGCACTATAGTACCCGCAGCGAGGATGCGGTACAAATCGGGCCGGATGGCTGGGCAGCCCGGCCGACTTGCTGGAGGCGCTTGAGCCGGATGCGATGGCCGGACGGCTCGTAAGGGCGGTCGGCCACGGCGCGCGCGCTCCCGCACGCGCCGAATCACGACCTGCCTCCGGGCGCTCGCTCGGGTGTCGAGTTATACCGACGACGGCAACCTGCATCTCACGCGCGATGGTGGCAAGACCTGGTCCAACGTGGCACCGCCAGCGCAAGCCGGGCCGGCGCCCGCACCCGGTTCACCGCCGCAGCACGCCGATGCCGGCCCACCCCTGCCCCGGGTCGGCGATGATCTCGACCGCCCCCGGTCCCCGAATCTCGCGCCAGAACCGCCCCACGCCGACTCCGTACTCGGGCGGGTGCTCGACGATATCGTGAAAGGCGACGACCCCGCCTGCACGCACCATCGGGCTGTACATCTCGTAATCCGCCTTGACCCCCGCGTAGGAGTGATCGCCATCAATGAAGACCAGGTCCAACGGCTCGCCACCCAGCGCCCGGGCCACGCGCTCCCGTATCTGCGGCAGGTGCGAGTCGCCGCGAACCAGGTGCAGCCTCTGCCCGCGCCGGGGGAACGCTCGGAACACCAGCGCCCGCTTGGCATCGTAGCCGCCGCCATAGGCTCCGCCCGGCAGGTCCAGGCTGACGATGGTGGCGTCGGGTGCCGCCAGCCGGCACAGCACACACAGCGTCCCCCCCTTGCAGGTGCCAATCTCCAGTACCCGGCGCGGCCGCAGCTCGGCCACCAACTCGGCAAAGCGACGC
>JBOGKL010000342.1:0-9381 GCA_050745525.1 Terriglobales bacterium
GTCCGCAAGTCCGGGGCCAGTGCTCGGCCACAACGTCGCTGACCACCTGCTCCAGGCGGGCGGAGTACTCGCGCTCGGGCGCGACCATCGCCAGGGCCGCCGTCATGCCGACCTCGGCTGCACGAGCGCTTCTGCGGCCGCCGGGCGCGGATGGCGTCGTGCGGCGTACAGATGATCGTAGAACTCGGCGGTGGCCGCAATCTGGCGCTCGGCGCTGAACTCGCGCCGCGCGCGCCAGCGTCCTTCTTCCCCGAGCGCGCTGCGCAGCACCACGTTGCGCGCCAGGCGCAGGATCGCCTCCGCCAGCGCCCCCGCATCGCCGGGCGGCACGAGCAATCCGTTGTGTCCATGGGAAATCACTTCCGGGGTGCCGTCCACGGCGGTGGCCACCACGGCGCAGCCGGCGGCGCAGGCTTCCATCGCCACCAGCGGCAGACCCTCGTACAGCGAGGGCAGCACAAAGATGTCGGCGGCGGCCAGCCAATGATCCATGTGCCGGGTGTAGCCGGCAAAAACCACGCGGTCGTCAAGCCCCAACTGCCGCGCCTGCTGCCGCAAGGCCGGCAGCAGACGCCCCTCGCCCAGACACGCCAGGCGCAGCCCGCCGCGCACGGACGGGGGCAGGCGGCCGAGCGCCTCCAGCAGCACGGCATGGCCTTTTTGCGGCTCCAGGCGCGCCGCGCACACCAGCAACACCTCGCTGCGCGTAATGCCCAGCGCCGGGCGCGGGTCGGGGCGGGCCGCGCCCGGCGCGAAGCGCTCCACGTCAATGCCGTTGCGAATGGTCCGGATCTTGCGCGCCGGCAGACGCACCTCCTCGACGAGATGGCGCGCGTTGGCGCCGGAAACGGCGATGTAGGCATCCACGAACGCCCCCACGGCGCGATCCAAAACATAGGAGCGCTTCCAGCCGCGGCGCCAGCTCTCGCGCACGTGCGGCGTCTCCACCGTGACCCCGACTCCGCCCAGGCGCGCCCATGGCGCCACCGCGCGGCTGGCGCAGGACAAGTGCGCATGAACGACGTCTACGCCCTGGCTCCGCAACCAATGCGCCAGGCGCCATCCCGTGCGCACGTCGCCGGGACCGCGCGGCACCAAGGTGGTGACGGTGACATCTTCGGGAAGATCGGGCAGCAGCGGTACCAGCTCCGCCGGGCACGCCAGCGCGAGCGTGAAGCGGCTGCGATCGAGGCCGGTGAGCAGCGTCAGCATGTGCTCTTCGGCCCCGCCGCGGACCGTGCTGTTGGAAAAATGCAGAACGCGTAAGGTCATTGCACTGGTCTCGATCCGCGTGGGGCCAGGAGCGGCTCGTTGAGCGGGGTGAACAAGTCCTGGATGGTTTTCAGATGCAGGTCGTGTGCGCAATTGCTGAGCAGCACCGCATCCGAGTCGGCGTCGGCGGGGTGATAGCCATGCATCCCGCACGGGTTCCAGCCGCGGCCATTGAACTCGCCTTCGGCCACCATCGTGCCTGGATCGAGCAGGAAGATGAGGTCGCCGAAGCGCGCATCCTCAAAACACACGCCCTCGCGGCGCAGCTCGCTTTCCTCGAGGATGTGCCCGCAGCTCAACCCGTGCAGCCACGCGCTGATGTCGTCGCGCACCGAGGGGCGGAAAAACCAGAAGCGCAGCATGGTCGAGTCCAGAACCGCCAGGTAGTCCTGCGGACTCTGCCACCCCCGCCGCCGCAGCGGCGTGAGCAGATCCACGCGCTGTCGCACCGGCGCCATGCCGTGGTCGGAAAACAGCCGGAAGCGCATTTGGGGATCACGCGCGCGCGCCGCCGCGAGCAGCGCTTCCAGCTGGCCGGCATAGGCGTCGAGCGCCGCCTGAATGACCTCCGGCTCGTCGCGGTGCAGGTGCAGGATGTGATCCATCTCGCACAGATACAAAAACACGGTGTCGGCGCGCCCCGAGGCAACATCGCGGCAGGCGCGCCGGATGAGGGATTGGTCGCTGCCGTGACGGTAGGAGTAAATGCGGAAGCGAAGATGCGCCTCCCGCCAGTGGTCGAACACGTTGGGCACCGGCGCCAGGCTGCCGGGTTGGAACAGATGCCGCTTCTCCGCCCAGTTGAACCAGGGCAGCAGATCGGGACGCACCGCGCACTCGAAGCCCGGACCCAGCCCGCACGCGTGCCGTCCCAGCCACGTGCATCCGCGCCGTCCCCAGCGGTGATCCAGGCGCGTGGTCAGCGCCGCGGGCAGCCCTCGCATCCAGCCGAAGGGCGAGCCGTGGGGGTCCAAATACAGCAGGTTCCAGTGGCCGTGCTCGGCCGGAGGCGCCCCGGTGAGCATGGTCGGAATCGCTCCCGAGCTGTAGCCCAGGCAGGTGCGCAGCGGACGGCGGTGGCCCAGCGCGTCGCGCAGAAACCCGTGCTCCTGGGCGATGGACCAGCCCAGCGCGTCCATCAAGACGTAGATGTGAACGCGCGCGCCGGGGCCGGCGTCGCCGGCGGCGGATGCACGCGCGTCCATAACTGTTTGGGTGTCCATAGTAACCAGTCGCGGCCGATACGTCCGGCGTAGCTTCCCCAGCGGCACTGCAACCACGCCTGCAATTGCCGGGCCGAAGTGTCCGCGCGCAGCGCGTTGCGCTCCAATTGCGGCGCCCCGGCCCGCGCCAGCCCCGGGCGCGAGATACACAGCGCCCGATACCCCGTTTGCAGCGCGGTGTCGCGCACGCGGCGGTTCCAAAAGCCGTAGGGCGCGGCCAGGAATTGCACAGGCGTGTTCGCAACTTCTTGCAGCGTGTGACGCGCTTTGCGCAGTTGCTGGGACAGCGCCGCCGGCGTCAGCCGGGTCAGGGGCACGTGCTCCCAGCCGTGACATTCGATGTCCATCCCCGCGGCGGCTAGCTCCCGGATCTGTGCCCAATCCATGTAGCCGGGACGGCCCACGAGCGCGGGGGTAATGAAAAAGCTGGCGCGGAAGCCGAACTCGACAAGCAAGGGCAGCACGTGCTCGTAGTCGCTGCGCCCGCCGTCATCGAAGCACAAGGCGACCGGGCGCGTCCTCGCCGCCAGGCCCGACCACCAGGCGGGCAGACCGAGCACCTGGACCATTCCCGCGTCCTGCAGCCGGCGCAGAAGGCGCAAATGCCCGGTGAACGCCTCGCGGCTGAGGCTGAAGCGGCGCGTCCCGTCGGGCGCGGGCCCGGCCACGGCGTGATAGAGCAGCAGGACGCCGCGCTCTAGCGTACCTGTTGCCATGCGCTTTCTCCGTGATCGAAGACGAACAGCAGAAAGCCCCAGAGGAAGGCGGCGTTCATGGCCAGGAAGAAATACCACGCCTGCGCCAGCCGCGAGCGCCGGGCGAGACCCAGCGCGCCGGCCGCGGCCACCGCATACGCCAGCAGTTGCAGCCCCAGCAGCCCGCGGTAGAGCGGCAGCCCGGCGAGCGCGATACTGACAGCCAGCGCCAGCAGCAGCAGAAAGGGAACGCACCAGCGCAGCAGCTTGTGCGAGACGAAGGCCCAGCGCGTGGCGGCATCGAGGGGCGTGTGCAGCAGCGTGCGCAAGGCGCGGAAGCTGCCCACCGCCAGGCGCGCGCGGCGACGGAATTCGCCGCCCACCGAGGGCGCGGCCGTTTCCCACGCCCAGGCGTCGGGCTCGTACGCGACCCGAAAGCCCATCCGGCGCGCGTGCATGGGCACCAGGAAGTCCTCGATCCAGGCCGTGCGCGCCAGCTTCGGGAAGCAACACTTGCGCACGGCATAGAGAGCGCCGCTGGCGGTGAGGGTGGCGCCGATCCGCCCCTCCATCAGCCGCAGCAAGCACTCAAAGCTCCAGTAGGCGCCCTCGGTGTGTTCGGAGCCGGGGCCGTGATGAAAGCGCAGGCCGCCGCAGACCACGCCAATGTCCGGCGTGGTGAAATGCGGCATCATGCGCAGCAGGGTATCGGGCTGCGGACGCGTGCTGGCGTCGAGCAGCAGCAGAACCTCGCCCCGCGCCTGGGCCACGCCGGCGTTGAGGGCGGCCGCCTTGCCCTGCTGCCGCGGCAGGCAGACCGCATGCAGCCAGGGTTCGTGCTGGCTCTGCAGCCAGGCATCGGTGCCGTCGCTGGAGCCGTCGGAAACGATCACGACCTCCAGCGCGCCATGATATTGCAGGCGGCGCAGCGCCTGCAGCAGCCACGGCATCTCGTCCCGCTCATTGTGCGCGGCCACGACCACGCTGACGCGCGGCAGCGCGGCATCGTCCGGCGCGTCGTTCTCGCCCGCAGCGTGCCGCATCCGCGCCCAGCCGCGCCGCAGCTCCGCCGCCGAGGAGACGATGAACAGCAGCAAAGGATAGAAGACGTAGGTGTAAGCCACGCCCGCGACGGCCGACCAGAACACGGTCTCCAGCCCGTGGCGCAGCAGCGGACTCATTGTCCCCCCCGTCCCAGGCAGACCACCTTGAGGGTCTGCAGGATGATGAGCACGTCGAACCAGAGCGAAAGGTGGTGTATGTAGAAGAGGTCGTAGGCGAGCTTCTCGCGGTTGTCGGCGATTGTGGCGCAGTAGCCGCGGTTCACCTGGGCCCAGCCCGTGGCGCCCGGCGGCACGGCCCAGCGTTGGGCATAGCCGGGGATGGCCTGCGCACATTCTTCCTCCTGTTCGGGCACGAACGGGCGCGGCCCCACGAGGCTCATGTCTCCGCGCAGGATGTTCACCAACTGCGGCAGCTCGTCCAGACGCAGGCGGCGCAGCCACCGCCCCAATCGTGTGCAGCGCGGATCGTGCTTGCCGGCCGGGCGCGCCACGCCTCCGGCATCGGCATTCACGCGCATGGAGCGGAACTTGTAGACGGTAAACAAGCGGCCGCCGTGCCCGACGCGGCGCTGGCGGAAAATCGCCGGTCCGGACGAATCCAGGCGGATGGCCACGGCGACCAGCAGCAGCAGGGGCGCGGTCACCAGCAGCAGCGCGGCGGCGAGCACGCAATCTCCGGCGCGCTTGGCGGCGAGCGTGGCGGCGCTGGGGGCTGCCGCTGCTGAGTCCGCGGCGTCCACCGGGAGCGCGACCTTGCCGCTCAGGCCCTCGTACCATTCCGCGCCGTCCTCCAAGAGGTAGCCGCCGGCCTGCAGCCGCTCCCGCAGTCCCGTGCCTACGCCCGTCCAGCCTCCGGGAAAGGCCGCCAGCAGCCGCCGCGCCCAGGGCCGGGCGCCGGGCTCAGCCAGCAAGGCCAGCGCATCCGGGCGCGAAAACGCGCAGCGCCCGGCCAGCGGCAGTCCCAGCTCGCCGTGGCGGATCAATTCCTCATAGAGCGACGAGGCGAAGCTGCCCGCGCCCACCAGCAGCACCGAATCGCGCCGATGCTGCGCCAGCTCGTACCAGAGCAGCCGCGAGGCCGCCACCGCCAGTCCCGCGGCGGCCACCGCTTCGACCGCCAGCAGCGCCTCCAGGTGCAGTTGCGGCCACACCCGCCGCAGCAGCGCCAGCGCGATCGCCAGCACTCCCGCCGCCAGCGGCAGTCGCCGCCACACCTCGCGCCAGTCGCCGAGCACCGGCATCTCGTACAGGTCAAAGCCGTAGAAGCAGAGCAGATAGAGCGCGCACACCACCGCCAGCGGCAGCGCGTCAGCGTCGCGGAGGATGAGGCCGGCGTCGTGCCCGAAGCGCACCAGGAACGTGGCCAGCAGCGCCAGCACGATGAGCGTGGCTTCGCTCAGCGCCATCTGCCAGCTCCGCCGCCGTGGCCAGTACCCCGCAACTGTATCGATCTGCATCGCGCCCGTCCCTAAGCCCGGTAGTAATGGCCGTAATAGCGGTGCTCGCGCGCGCGGCAATCGTTCAAGATGACGCCCAGCCAGGTGGCGCGGTCGAAGCGGCGCACGGCCTCTTCCACGTCCGCGCGCCGCGTCGCGTGGGCGCGCACCACCAGCAACACGCCGTCGGCGGCCAAGGCCCAGTGTGTGGCGTCGGCCATGGGCAATAGCGGAGGCGAATCCATGATGATCCAGTCGAACCAGGGCTCGAGCTCGCGCAGCATCTCTCCGGGCGCGTGCGCCACCAGCAGCTCGAGCGGAACGCCGTGGCTGTGCCCGGCGGGCAGCAGCCACAACGGAGCATCGGGCCAGCGCGCCAGGCAGCGCCGCAAGGGCTCGCGCTGCTCCAGCCAATCGGCCAGGCCCAGCTCGGGCCGCACGCCCATGCGCGCCGGCAGCGTCGGCCGATGCAGATCGCCTTCCACCAGCAGCACGCGCTCGCGCCCCGGGCGCGCCAGCGTGAGCGCCAGGTTGGCCGCGCTGATGCTTTTGCCTTCGCCGGGCGCGGCGCTGGTCACCAGAATTTTGCGCAGCGGCCGCCGCGCGCGCAGATGTTGCAAGCCCACGGCGAGGCGGCGGAACTGCTCCGCGCCCACGCTTTGCGGATGGCTGCAGGCGACAAAGCCGGACGGGATCGCTGCCGGCAACGTCAGCCGCTGCCCCCCCAGATGCCAATCCTCGGCGCTCGTCGCCGTGGCGGACATTAACGTTTCCACCTTCGTCATAGGCCACCGCCTCCCAAGCGCAGCATCCACAGCGTGCCCGCCGCGATCAACAGCACAACACCGCTCGCCGCGGCCCACTCGATCCCGTGCTGCACGCGCCGCCGCGCCGCCTGCTGGGCGGAGAACAGCGGCGGAATGCGGGCCAGCACCGGGCACAAGCCCAGCGCCACCAGGTCGGCTTCGCCGCGAACGCGGTCCTGCAGCACCTCGGCTGCCGCTCCCACGCACCCGCCCAGACAGAGACCGGCGAGCAGCCCCAGCACGCACAAGCTCGCCGGCTTGGGCCAGACCGGCTGCCGCGGCAGGTTGGGCGCGTTGACCAGGCGGAATTGCGCGCCGCCCTGCTGCATCTCCAATTGGCTGGCCATGCTCGAGGCGTTTAGCTTGGCGAGCAGGCGCTCGTAGGCATCCTGGGCCTGCTGCGCCTGGCCCTCCAGGGCCGCCAATTGCGCTGCCGGCAGCGGCGCCAGCGTGAGCCGATTCTGATACCGGTTCAGTTTCTGCTGCAATTGCTTCACCTGCGCCTGCTGCTGCGGCAGCACGGATTCATCCGCCTGCAGTTGCGATTGCGCTTGCTGGCGCGCGGGCGACTGCGGTCCGCCTGGCACCGCATGGCTCGAGTGCAGTTGGGCTTGCAACGCGGCAATCTGCGTCTCGGCCTGTTCCACCGCCGGATATTTGCTGGTGTAGCGGCTGCGCAGGTCGCTCAACTGCGCCTGCAGGATCTGCAGTTGCTGCTGCAGCGAGGTTTGCGCGGTCGTGGGCGCCTGCTGCAGCAGCGCGCGCGCGGCAACGATATCCTGCTGCGTGCGGTCGCGCGCCGCTTGCGCGGCGGCGAGCGAGCTCTCGGTGCTCATCACCACCGCCAGGTTGGCCTGATCCTGGCCCGGCAGCAGGCCCAGGTGCCCGCGCTCGAAGCTCTCGACGTGCGCCTGCGCCGTCCGCCAGGTGGCCGCCTCCTGCTGCACCTGCTGGCCCAGAAACGCGGTCGTGCTGGAGGAGGCTTGCTGCGTGGCGCGCAAATTCTGCTGGATGAAGCTGGTGGTGAGGTCGTTATCCACGGCTTGCGCCAGCGATGGGGAATGCGCCGTGAAGCCGATGCTGATCGCGCTCCATTCCCCCGCCGGCGGATGCGGCAGCGCGGCCAGGCTCGCCGGCTGAATCGTGATCTCCTTCTGCAGCTTCGCGATGGCCGCATCCAGGCCTTGCTGCTGCGCCAGCGCCGGGTAGAGGTTGTGCTCGCGCACCAAGGCGGCGAGGCGGTCGCGGCTGAGCACCTGCAGCCCCATACTCTGCAACAGTTGGCCGGGATTGAAGGTCACGTTCGATTGCACGTAGCTTTGCGGCACCGTCTGATGCTCGATGAGCAGCAGCGCCTGCGATTGGTAGTCGGGCGGCAGCACCCAGTGCAGCGACATCACCGCCAGCCAGCCCGCCAGCAGCGGCAGCAGAAACCACCAGCGCCGGCGCACGAGCATCTCGCGGATCGCAGGCCAATTGCGGGAAAGGGAAGCGGCACTCATAGTCGTTCCTTATGGCGTGGCGTTCATCTCCCGGGGCGGCCACTGCCAGGTGAGGCGCACCCCGTAGAGGCCGCGGTTGACGGCTGGGGTGAGCGGCATCAAGCCCTGGCTGCGCTGGGCCAGATAGGCGACATCAAAATCGAGACTCAGTTGGCGTCCCAGCGGATGCCCGAGCTCGACGTCGGCCGCCCCCATGCGCACGTGACTGGCGAGGAGTCCGGTGGTGAGCGCGGAAAACTGCGCCGCGCGCGCGCCCAGCCGCAGATGCCAATGGCGGGGCAACCGCGGCGCAAGCTGGGCTTGCGCCTGGGTCAGCGACACGGGGAAGGGAAGCGCCCCGCCGCCATTGCTGATCTCCTGATTGACCTGCACCGTCCACGGCACCGTCACGCTGCTGTGGGTGATGCTGGCGCCATAGCGTGGATACGTCCGGGCGCGGTACATGCGGTCGGTGAGCGGCAGTCCGGCCAGGACCAGGGCAAAGGTCGCGTGCACCTGGCTGTACTCCGGCCCGGCATAGAGGGTGGTCGAGGTCACGGGCGTCCAGGCGTACGTCCACGACAAGGTCGCGCTTTCCGCCGCCAAGTGCGAGGCCGTGCCCACGCTGAAATTCTTCTCCTCCACGCGCACGCCCCACTGCGTGCGCGGGCTGGTGGTGTAGGCGAACACCAGGCCGTTATCGGTCCCGCGCACGCCGTCCAGCGAGGCCGACACCGTCGCGGCGCCGGGGAAGCGGCGCTCGCTGTAGCCGCCAAAGGCGGCCAGCGAAGCCTTCGGGCTGAGCACGTAGGCGAGTTGAAGCTGTCCGCTGCCGCTGACCGCGCGCGTGCGCGGCAGAATCGCGTTCGGCGGAGCGCCGGCCGGCGCCAGCGTGGGCGCCGTAAGCTGCTCGGCCGTGAGTTCTTCCCAGTCGCCGCCCGTCATTTGCCCGGTGAGGCGCCAGTGTGGCGCCGGTTCCCAATGGGCATCGAGCGCCGCCGTCTGGTTCACGCTGTTCAGGGAAGACATGGTGGTGAAGAACTGCAGGAAAGGCTGATAGCGCAGACTCCAGCCGCCGCGCGAACCCTGCTGCGTCACGGCCAGCGTGGCGTCAATGTCCTGTTCCCAGCCGGCCAGCGGTAGCTGATTGTTCTGCCGGATATTGCTGTCGAAGGCCGATTGCCCGCTCACCTGCGCCTGTAGCCAGGGATGCGGCGCCGGCGCCCCTTGAGCGCCCGCGGCCGCTGTCAGCAGCGCCATCACCGTCACGACGAGCGCCTCACGGAACAATGACGGAATCTCCTGACCGCAGCAGCCGGTCTTCGGCCAGTTTCTTGCCGTGGATCACCGCCGAGTAGTCGAAGCGGTAGCGCACTTGCTGGCCGTTGGGCAGCCAGTGCAGGA